>DASTGC010000416.1:0-2805 GCA_035719485.1 Novosphingobium sp. | reverse complement strand
CCCTCGCGGATTTCCAGTGCCATCGAACGGCTGACCACGTCACGCGAGGCCAGATCCTTCGCGGAGGGCGCATAGCGCTCCATGAAGCGCTCGCCTTCGGAGTTGGTGAGATAGCCGCCCTCGCCGCGCGCGCCCTCGGTGATGAGCACGCCTGCGCCGTAGATGCCGGTCGGGTGGAACTGGACGAATTCCATGTCCTGCAGCGGCAGCCCGGCGCGCAGGACCATGCCGCCGCCGTCGCCGGTGCAGGTATGGGCGCTGGTTGCGGTGTAGTAGCACCGGCCATAGCCACCCGTCGCCAGCACGACCGAGTGGCTCTTGAAGCGGTGGATCGAGCCATCGTCCATGCAGATCGCGATCACGCCGCGGCAGGCGCCGTTTTCCATGATCAGGTCGATGGCGAAGTATTCGATGAAGAAGTCCGCGTCGTACTTCAGGCTCTGCTGGTAGAGCGCGTGGAGCATGGCGTGGCCGGTACGGTCGGCCGCGGCGCAGGTGCGCTGGACCGGCGGGCCTTCGCCCATGTTCTGCATGTGGCCGCCGAACGGGCGCTGGTAGATCGTGCCGTCGGCATTGCGCGAGAACGGAACGCCGGCATGCTCCAGCTCGTAGACCGCCTGGGGCGCCTCGCGGACCATGTATTCGATGGCGTCCTGGTCGCCCAGCCAGTCCGACCCCTTGACGGTGTCGTACATGTGCCAGGTCCAGTGATCAGGCGTGTTGTTCTTCAGGCTGGCCGCGATGCCGCCCTGCGCCGCCACGGTGTGCGAGCGGGTGGGGAACACCTTGGTGATGCAGGCGGTCTTCAGGCCGGCCTCGGCGGCGCCCATCGTGGCGCGCAGGCCCGAACCGCCCGCGCCGACGACCACGGCGTCATAGGTGTGGTCGATGATCTTGTAGGCAGCAGAGGTCATGCTCAGGCTCCGAGCGCGAGACGGACAATGGACAGGACGCCGAAGGCCCCGCCGGCAACGGCGGCGAAATCGAGCGCCACCAGGTAGAACAGCTTCGAGCTATCGTGCTGATAGTCCTCGATCACCACGCGCAGGCCCGACCGGGCGTGCCAGAAGTTCACCACCACGAACAGGATCATGGCCGTTGCCGGCAAGGGGTGCGAAATCCATGCCTTGACCGTCTGGAAGTTGAGGCTCGGCAGCATCAGCAGCGAGAACAGCAGGTAGAGCGAGACGATCATGCTCGCGAGGCCGGTGAAGCGCTCCTGCAACCAGTTGCTCGCACCCGAGTGGGCCGAGCCAAGGCCACGCACGCGGCCGATCGAGGTTCCGTTACCCATTGTATCCGCTCCTCAGCGCGCGAAAATGCAGGCCCAGACGCCCGCCGTCAGCAGGACCGATGCGACGATCGTGACGATCGACCAGCGCGCGTTCGTTTCCAGTTCATAGCCCGCGCCTATATCCAGCACGAAGTGACGCAGGCCGGTGCACAGGTGCTGGAAAAAGGCCCAGGTCAGGCCGACCAGCACAATGAGGCCGTACCAGGTCCCCGCCTGCCCGGCGAAGGTCGCATAGGCTTCCGGCCCGCTGACCAGCGCCCCGAGCCACCACAGCAGCACGGCGAGTCCGACAACCGACAGGCCGCCGCCGGTGACGCGGTGGAGAATGGAGACCAGCATCGCCGGACCCCAGCGCCAGATCTGCAGGTGCGGCGAAAGCGGACGGTTCTTGGCGCCGGGCTGGTTGGCACTGGCCATCTTCGCAGGTTCCTCATTGCCTGATTGGCGAAGGGGACGTCCCCTTCGGCGTGCCACCCCCTTAATCAAAACATCCGGCCATGCAAGCATGTGCGAAGGGGATGGACGGTTGTGCACAAGCGGCGAGCCGCCGGGCCCCGCCCCGACAGCCGGGCGGAGCAGCGAACCCGGCGCAGGCCAGCGCGTCGATGGACCGACTGGCCAATCCCCTTCCCGCCTCCTAAAGGCCGGCTATGTCCCAATCGTGGAAAATCGCCGCCCTTGCCCCCCGCGCCATTATCGAGGCGGCGCTGGTCGCCCATGAAGACGCAGTGGACTGGGATTGCGACATCGTCCTGTCCGGCAGCGAAGTTGCCGAGGACCGGCCCGAGGAGTGGCGTCTCGAGGCATGGCTGCCCCGCCGGCCGACCAAGGCTGACCGCCGTGCCATCGCCGCCCTGTTCGCAGATAACGCTCCCCCGCTGGAGGTCGAGCAACTGCCCGAAACCGACTGGGTCTCGCTCAGCCAGCAAAACGTCAGGCCGATCCGGGCCGGGCCGTTTCACGTTCATACCCCGGAATTCCCCGCAACAGAGGAAGCGGGGATTCGCGACTTTGTCATTCCCGCCAGCCAGGCTTTCGGGACGGGCCAGCATGCAACCACTGCGGGGTGCCTTGCCATGCTCGCCACCATGAAGCGGCGCGGCACGATCGCCCGTAACGTGGCCGATATCGGCACTGGCACCGGCCTGCTCGCCTTTGCCGCGCTGCACCTGTGGCCGCGGGCCCTTGCGACAGCCAGCGACATCGACCGTGTTTGCGCCGGAGTCGTAGCTGACAATGCCGGGATTAATGCGATTCCCACGGGGGCGGGCGCCGGCGAGCTCACCATGGTTATCGCCGACGGAATGGCCCATCCCCTGCTTGATGCGCGTGGCCCCTATGATCTCGTGATCGCCAACATCCTGGCCGGCCCACTAATCGCCCTCGCGCCCGACTTCGCCCGTCATCTCGTTCCCGGCGGCAACCTGCTGCTGGCAGGCCTGCTCGAAACCCAGGAGCCGCAGGTCCGGGCAGCCTGCCGCCGCGCCGGACTGCGTCTCGCCGCGCGCCTG
>DASTGC010000415.1:0-12522 GCA_035719485.1 Novosphingobium sp. | reverse complement strand
GCCTGCGCCCGGGCGACGAGATCGCCTTCCCGGCCGGCGTGACGGCAATCGCCGAGGAGCGCCACGCGGACGGCAGTTGGACCCTGCATTTCGCAGGCGAGGAGCCCGTCGAAGTCCTGCTCGAACGCGCCGGGCGAATGCCGCTGCCGCCCTATATTGCCGGCAGGCGCTCGACCGACGAGGCGGACAAGGCGGATTACCAGACGATGTTCGCGGAAAAGGATGGTGCCGTCGCCGCGCCCACCGCAGCGCTCCATTTTACTCCGGAACTGATTGCGGCGCTGGCCGAGGCAGGGATCGGCCACGAAACTCTGACCCTGCACGTGGGCGCGGGCACTTTCCTGCCCGTCAAGGCCGAAGACACCGCCGACCACGCCATGCATGCCGAATGGGGTCGGATCGACGAGGCTACGGCCGAACGCCTCAATGCCGTGCGTGCGTATGGCAACCGGGTGATCGCCGTCGGCACCACTTCATTGCGCCTGCTCGAAAGCGCCACGGGTGAAGACAGGGTGATCCGGCCGTTCGAGGGCGACACCTCCATTTTCATAACACCAGGCTACCAATTCCGCATCGACGGCCTGATGACCAACTTCCACTTGCCGAAGAGCACCCTGTTCATGCTGGTCAGTGCCCTGATGGGGCTGGACCGGATGCAGGCTGCCTACGCGCACGCGATTTCCGAGGGGTATCGTTTCTACAGCTATGGCGACTCCAGCCTGCTGCTGCCGGAATCCAATTGAGACGACCTGGCTTAGTGCCCCGCCCTTGCCGCGTCCTTCGCCGCGACGACTGACCAGCCGTCCGGCAGCGGTGGCAACGCCTGCCAGCCTTGGCCGTTTCCGATCGCCGGGATAGCCCTGCGGACCCATGGTCCGATGGCTTGCATGTTCGGCGAATGGCCCATACCGGCAATGCGGATCTCGGCGACGGGGCCTCGGGCCGCGGCGTAGAGGCGATCGGCGCTATCGGACGGGACCACCTTATCAACCGAGCCTTGGATTGCCACCAGCGGCGCGGTGAGCGTCCGCGCGGCGGCGAGGTTGTCCCAGCGGTCTGGCAGGAACGGGCGCAGCAACGGCGGTGCCGCATCGCGAATGCGCGCGAACGTTGCGATGGTGATGACACCGGCGGCGTGGCCGTCGGCATTCGCCGCTTCCAGCGCCACTGCGCCGCCGAGCGAGTGGCCGACGAACCACAGGCGGCAACGCTCACCGCAGCGAGCCCGGGCCTCTCTCGTGAATGCGGCGGCATCCTCCAGCATCCGCCTCCGCGCTGGGTGGCCCGGGTTGGCACCAAACCCGCGATAGCTTGCGACCATCACCGCTGCCTCCCTGGCACCGGCGAAATATTGCGCATATTTCGCCCCTATGCCCTGATGGGCGTGGCGCCCGTGGAAAAACAGGATCATGTCGCGATTGCCCGGTACGCCGGGCCAGTAGAACCCCTGGAGCAGCGTTCCCTTGCCTGAGACTACGCGAATCTCCTCGGGCCGGCTCGTGGAGGTCCACCGGGAAATGTCGATCGCTTCGTGCCGGGGGCGATAAAGCGCGTCTCGGGCCAGCGTACAACCGCCGAGGATCTGCAGGGCGCCTGCAAGGACCAGCCAATATCGCAAGATCCGCATAGCCCCCGCCTACCCGGCAAACCACCCCCAGATCAACTTCGCAGTAAGCGCCAGGCTGGCCGTCACCAGCAGTGGGCGGATCAGGCGCGCCCCGTGGCGGGTGGCGAAGTGGGCGCCGAGCCAGCCGCCGCTCATCGAGCCCAGGGCCATGGTCAGGCCTAGCAGCCACATGACCTTGCCGGCGATCGCGAAGGCAATAAGCGCGGCGAGATTGCTGGTGAGGTTGAGCAACTTCGTGAGGCCGGTAGCCCGGGTGAGGCCAAGTCCACGCAGCCCCACCAGGGTGACAGCGAAAAACTGCCCGGTGCCCGGACCGAACAACCCATCGTAGAAGCCAATGCCGGAGCCGAGCGGGAGATAGGCCTTCTCGCCGATGCGGGCGCGGTGGTCCTCGTCGTCCATCCGCGGCGACAGCAGGGTATAGGCGACCACGGCCAGCAGCAGTGCCGGCACTACCAGCGCGAGAGCCCGTGCCGAGATCCACTGGATCGCCATTCCGCCCGTGATCGCACCGGCAAAGACAGCGGCGATCAGCGCCTTGTTCTCGCCCAGCCGGAACAGCCCGGCACGGTGGTAGCGCAGGGTTGCGAGCGAAGTGCCGCAGATCGACTGGGCCTTGTTCGTCCCCAGGGCGAGGTGCGGGGGAATTCCGGCAAACAGCAGTGCGGGCACGGTGATCAGCCCGCCGCCGCCAGCCACTGCATCGACGAAGCCGGCCACCAGCGCGACGCCGGTCAGAGCGGCATAGACGCCCGCCTCGATCATTTGCCCCTCATGAGGTTTGCTCCTAAGGGCTGCCAGCCAAGATGACGATACGCTTTTCCTTCACTGTCCACGCAACCAGCGGCAAGGCCCGGACCGGCGCCATCCAGATGCACCGGGGCGAGATCCGCACGCCCGCCTTCATGCCGGTAGGTACGGCGGCGACAGTCAAGGCGATGAAGCCCGAAACCGTGCGCGGGATCGGGGCCGACATCATCCTTGGCAATACCTATCACCTGATGCTGCGTCCCGGGGCTGAACGGTTGGCCCGTCTTGGCGGATTGCACAAGTTCATGAACTGGCCGCACCCGATCCTGACCGACAGCGGCGGTTACCAGGTGATGAGCCTGTCCGATCTTCGCAAGATCACCGAGGAAGGTGTCACTTTCGCCAGCCACCTCGACGGTTCGCGACACCTGCTGACCCCGGAACGCTCGATGGAGATCCAGCGCCTGCTCGACTCAGACATCGTCATGGCGTTCGACGAATGCCCGAAGATCGACCAGGGCCGCGAAGCTATCGCCCGGTCAATGGAAATGTCGATGCGCTGGGCGAGGCGCAGCCGCGAGGCCTTCGATGCCGGCGGCGAGCACGCGGAGAACGCGGCCCTGTTCGGCATCCAGCAGGGCGCGCTCGACGAAGGCCTCCGCCGCCACAGCGCCGAGGCCCTGCGCGAGATCGGGTTCGACGGCTACGCAATCGGCGGCCTTGCAGTGGGCGAGGGACAGGAGGCGATGTTCGCCACGCTCGACTTCGCACCGGCCATGCTTCCGGATGACCGGCCCCGCTACCTGATGGGCGTCGGCAAGCCCGATGATCTCGTCGGAGCGGTAGAGCGCGGGGTCGATATGTTCGACTGCGTCCTGCCGAGCCGCTCGGGCCGCAATGGGCAAGGATTCACCCATTCCGGGCCGCTCAACCTCAGGAATGCCCGTCACGCCGAGGATACCGCCCCGCTCGATGAGCGGTGCGCCTGCGATGTTTGCGCCAATTACTCGCGCGCCTACCTTCACCACCTGCACAAGTCGGGCGAAATCCTCGGCGCCATGCTGCTCACCGAGCACAACCTGGCGTTCTACCAGCAGCTGATGGCGGGGATGCGCGCGGCAATAGCGGAGGATCGCTTCGCGGTGTTCGCGGCTGATTTCCGGCGGGACTACCTCGCCGGGCGGTAAGGCTTATTCCGCGGCTTAGGACGACAGGTCTTCTGCGACCTCGAGCCGGGTTTCCCGGTAGGCGCAGAATTCGCCGGTGCGTTCGGCGAGAAACCCAGCGCCCACCTTGCAGGCGTGGCGTTGGGCGGTTTCGAGATCGGGGTACCATTTGCCCGCGCGGTGCGGGGTGATGAAGCGGTAGCGTTGCATAGCGGCTGTTGAATGTCGCTCCGTGGGCTGGGTTCCCGCCGGGGCCGCATCTGCCGTCCGATTGTGAAAGGATTGCGACAACCCTGGCGCCGAAACGAAAAGGGCGGCCAGATCAGCCGCCCTTCACGTTTGTTTGTCGATGCAAACCCGCGGGGTCAGCGCGAGTAGAACTCGACCACGAGGTTCGGTTCCATCTTCACCGGATAGGGCACTTCGTCCAGCGTGGGCACGCGCACAAAGGTGGCCTTGTCACCGTCTGCGGCGACATAGTCGGGCACTTCGCGCTCGGGCAGGCTCTGCGCTTCGGCGACGAGGGCCATTTCCTTGGCCTTGTTGCCGAGGCTGATGACGTCACCGGGGCGCACGCGGCGCGAGGCGATGTTGCACTTTACGCCGTTCACGTAGATGTGGCCGTGCGAAACGATCTGGCGGGCCGAGAAGATGGTCGGCGCGAACTTGCAGCGATAGACCACCATGTCGAGGCGCTGCTCAAGCAGGCCGATCAGATTCTGGCCGGTATCGCCCTTCATCTGGGCGGCTTCCTGGTACGTCTTCTTGAACTGCTTTTCGGTGACTTCGCCGTAGTAGCCCTTCAGCTTCTGCTTGGCGCGCAACTGGATGCCGTAGTCCGAAACCTTGCTCTTGCGGCGCTGGCCGTGCTGGCCGGGGCCATAGGAACGGCGGTTGACCGAGCTCTTCGGACGGCCCCAGATGTTTTCGCCAAGGCGGCGGTCAATCTTGTACTTCGATGCGTTGCGCTTCGACATGCGCTCTTGCTCCAACTTGCGTGGACTGCGGGAATCGCTGTCCTTGAGAGCCCGGGGCCGCACCATCTGGCCTGCTGCCAGATGCGACCACCGCTTCACCGGGCGTGCGGGGTCAATTGCGAAGGGGCGCCCTTGGCCGGGCGGGGGAGGAAAGTCAAGCGTTGAAGGCTTTACCTCGGCCGCGCGCCAACGATCGCGCTATTCACCGTCGCCTTCAGGCTGCCGCTGCAACGCCGACAGCACGCCCCGCATGGTCCGCACCTCCAGGTGGTTCCAGCCGGGTTTTGTCAGCATGTTGCGCAAGGTGTGGCGGGTCGCCACGGCGCGGCTTGGCGGAAAGAAATATCCGCGCGGCTCGAGCATTTTCTCGAAGTGCCGGATCATACCCTCAAGTTCCTCCTGAGGCGCCGGAGGGAGCGTTTCCTCAATCGTCGGCTGGACCAGGCCGGCATCCTTCGACCATTCATAGGCGCACAGGATCACCGCCTGGGCGAGGTTGAGCGAGCCGAATTCGGGATTGATCGGTACTGTCACGATAGCCCGGGCCAAGGTCACGTCGTCCGTTTCCAGCCCGGAGCGTTCGGGCCCGAACACATATGCCGAGCGGCCCTGTTGCGAGTGGACCTCGCGCGCAGCTTCCTCGGGCGTGAGCACTGGCTTGGTCACCCCGCGCTTGCGGACCGTCGTCGCATAGACATGAGAGCAATCGTGCACCGCATCGGCGAGGCTCTCGAACACCTCGGCCTGCTGCAGGACAATATCCGCGCCGGCCGCGGCAGGACCCGCGCTCGGATTCGGCCACCCGTCGCGCGGAGCAACAAGGCGCATTTCTGCAAGCCCGAAATTGAGCATCGCCCGCGCGGCCTTGCCGATGTTCTCGCCAAGCTGCGGACGCACGAGGACGATGAGGGGCTTCACAGGATCAACCCTGCCCCGCATCCCGCACGGTGCTGGCGAATTCCTCGAAGTCCTTCGCCTCGCTGAAGTCGCGATAGACGCTGGCGAAGCGGATATAGGCCACCGAATCGAGCTGGCGCAGGCCGTCCATCACCATTTCGCCGATGACCTTGGTTGGCACCTCGCTCTCGCCAAGGGTCTCGACCTGGCGCTGGATGCCGCTGACGAGCTGGTCGATCCGTTCCTCGCCCACGTTGCGCTTGCGGCAGGCGAGGGTGACTGACTGCTCGATCTTGGCGCGGTCGAAGGCTTCACGAACCTGGTTGCTCTTAACCACCATAATGTCGCGCAGCTGCACACGTTCGAAGGTCGTAAAGCGCGCGCCGCAACCCTCGCACTGGCGGCGGCGGCGGATCGCGGTGTTGTCTTCGGTGGGACGGCTGTCCTTCACCTGCGAATTGTCGTGGGCGCAGAAGGGACAGCGCAAGTCCTATGCTCCGTAGCTGAGGCCCTGGTAGATCGGGAACTTGGCGCAGAGCTCCTCGACCCGGCCCTGGACCGAGGCTTCGACCTGGGCGTCGCCGGCTTCGCCATTCTTGCGCAGGCCGTCGACTACCTCGGCGATCAGCTCGCCGATCAGCGTGAATTCGGCCGTGCCGAAGCCGCGGGTCGTGCCGGCAGGGGTGCCGAGGCGGATGCCCGAGGTGACGAAGGGCTTTTCCGGATCGTTAGGGATAGCGTTCTTGTTGCAGGTGATCGCCGCGCGATCGAGCGCCTTCTCGGCGTTCTTGCCGTTGGCCTTGTAGGGCCTGAGGTCGACCAGCATCAGGTGGTTGTCGGTCCCGCCCGAAACTATGTCGAGCCCTTGGGCCTGCAAGCTCTTGGCCAGCGCCTTGGCGTTGTCGGCCACGCCTTGCGCATAGGCCTTGAACTCCGGCGTCATCGCCTCGGCGAAGGCCACGGCCTTGGCAGCGACGATGTGCATCAGCGGCCCGCCCTGCATGCCGGGGAAGATGGCCGAGTTGATCTTCTTGGCGATCGCCTCGTCGTTGGACAGGATGATCCCGGAACGCGGGCCCCGCAGAGACTTGTGGGTCGTCGTCGTCGTGACGTGCGCGTGGGGCACGGGCGAGGGGTGGACGCCGCCGGCAACGAGGCCGGAGAAGTGGCTCATGTCGGCCAGCAGGTAGGCGCCGACCTCGTCAGCGATCTCGCGGAAGCGCTTGAAGTCCCACTCGCGCGAATAGGCAGTGGCGCCGCAGATGATCAGCTTGGGCTTGTTCTCGCGGGCGATGCGGGCAACCTCGTCCATGTCGATCCGGTGATCGTCAGGCCGCACGGTGTAGGGAACCGGCTTGAACCATTTGCCGCTCATGTTGACGGGCGAGCCGTGGGTGAGGTGCCCGCCGGCGGCAAGGTCCAGCCCCATGAAGCTGTCACCCGGCTGGAGCAGGGCAAGGAACACCGCCTGGTTCATCTGGCTGCCCGAATTGGGCTGCACGTTGGCGAACTGGGCGCCGAAGAGCTGCTTTGCCCGCTCGATCGCCAGCGTTTCGATCTCGTCGACATATTCGCAGCCGCCGTAGTAGCGCTTTCCGGGATAGCCCTCGGCATACTTGTTGGTGAGGATCGAGCCGGCGGCCTCGAGCACCGCCCGCGAGCAGATGTTTTCCGACGCGATCAGTTCGATCTTGTCGCGCTGGCGGCCCAGCTCCTTCCCGATCCAGCCGGCAATCTCGGGGTCCTGCTGGGCGAGGCCGGCGGTGAAGAAGCCATTGGGGGTGACGGCGGTCATTTGGGTTTCCCTGTTGTCAGATCGCGGGATTGGAGAGCTTGGCGACGCGTCCGGCGTGGCGGCCGCCGCCGAATTCGGTGGCGAGGAAGGCGTCGAGGCAGGCTTTGGCCATGTCTGGCCCGGTCAGCCGCGCGCCCATGGCGATGCAGTTGGCATCATTGTGCTCTCGAGCGAGAGCAGCCGAAAGGGGTTCGGAAACGAGCGCGCAGCGTAGTTCCGGATTACGGTTGACGGCGATCGAGATGCCGATTCCCGAGCCACATAGTGCGACGCCATATTGCGCCGTGCCATCGGCTATGACTGTGGCCAGCTTGTAGCCGAAATCGGGATAGTCGACCCGGTCGGCCGTGGCCGGACCCAGGTCGGCAACCTCGTGGCCAAGGCCGATGAGGTAGTCGCGCAATTCGGCCTTGAGGTCGACGGCGGCGTGATCGGATGCGATGGCAATGCGCACGGCTTGTACCCGCGATGCAAGGAAGTGGAATCGGCGAATTGGCCCCTTAGGCGCACGGGGCGGCAAAGGCCAGTCCCCCTTGGGACAGGGGCAAGCGGCGCCTGCAATAGAGCGATTGCGGTAGCAGCCACGACCGGGCACCGTCTGCAAACAGACTACCCGGGGAGATTCGATGACCAAGCTGACCGAGGCCGAAGCCCGTGCCATCCTGTCCGCCGCCAGCCAGCACGCGAGCGACATGGGAGTGGCCGTAGCGATCGCCGTTGCCGACGAGGCTGGCATGCCCTTCGCCTTGATCCGGATGGACAATACCCGGTGGATTTCGGCCGAGGTAGCTCAGGCCAAGGCGAAATGCGCCGCCCTGTTCGTGACGCCAACTTCCACCTTTCAGGGATATGCCGCCAGCAGTCCTGGACTAGCCACCGTTCCCCACATCATCTGTGCCGGAGGCGGCGTGCCGATCATGCGGGAGGGCGTCTGCATCGGCGCGGTTGGCGCGTCCGGCGGATCGGCCGCCCAGGACGAGGAAATCGCCTTGGCCAGCTTGGCTGCGCTCGGCTAGCTGCGAAAAAGGAAAGCCCCGGCGTTTTCGACCGGGGCTTTCCCGAGGCACCCCGTCGGTGGGGCCTCGCATGCTCTGTCCGTCAGTGCTGATCGAATAACCGACTTCAGCCCCTCCAGTTCCTCTACTGGTCGAGGAAAGACCTCATCTTGCGGCTCCGGCTCGGGTGCTTAAGCTTTCTCAGCGCCTTGGCCTCGATCTGGCGGATGCGTTCGCGGGTGACCGAGAACTGCTGGCCGACGTCCTCGAGCGTGTGGTCGGTGTTCATGCCGATGCCGAACCGCATGCGCAGGACGCGTTCCTCGCGCGGGGTCAGGCTGGCGAGGACGCGGGTGACAGTTTCCTTGAGGTTCGCCTGGATCGCCGCGTCGACCGGGATGATCGCGTTCTTGTCCTCGATGAAATCGCCGAGGTGCGAATCCTCCTCGTCGCCGATCGGCGTTTCGAGCGAGATCGGTTCCTTTGCGATCTTCATCACCTTGCGGACCTTTTCGAGCGGCATGGACAGGCGCTCGGCCATTTCCTCGGGCGTGGGCTCGCGGCCCTGCTCGTGGAGGAACTGGCGGGAGGTGCGGACCAGCTTGTTGATCGTCTCGATCATGTGGACCGGGATGCGGATGGTCCGCGCCTGGTCGGCGATCGAACGGGTGATAGCCTGCCTGATCCACCAGGTAGCGTAGGTAGAGAACTTGTAACCGCGGCGGTACTCGAACTTGTCGACCGCCTTCATCAGGCCGATGTTGCCTTCCTGGATCAGGTCAAGGAACTGCAGTCCGCGGTTCGTGTATTTCTTGGCGATGGAGATCACGAGGCGCAGGTTGGCCTCGACCATTTCCTTTTTGGCGATACGCGCCTCGCGCTCGCCCTTCTGGACCATGTTCACGATCCGGCGGAACTCGGTCAGCGACATGCCGGTGGCGGCGGCGATATCGGCCACCTCCGCGCGAATGCGCTCAACCGAATCGATCTCGTTCTCGGCGAAGGCCGCCCACTTCTTGTCGCGCCCGGCATGCTGCTGCAGCCAGCCTTCATCCAGCTCCCGCCCGACATAGGCGTCGAGAAAGTCCTTGCGGTTGACCTTGTGGCGCTCGGCCAGGCGCAGCATCTGGCCGCCCAGCGTGGTCAGCCGGCGGTTGAAGGCGTAAAGATTGTCGACCAGGTACTCGATCTTGGTCGCGTGGAACTGCACGCTCTCGACCTTGCCCGTGAGATCCTCGCGCAGCTGCTGGTACTGGCGTTCCTTCGCTTCGGGAAAGGCGCCGCCAAGGCCGAGTACTTCCAGCCGCTCCGCCTGAATTTTCTCGAACTGGCGGAAGAGGTCGGTGATCTCGGCGAACTTCTCCAGCGCCGCCGGCTTGAGCGCGGCTTCCATCTGGGCAAGCGAGAGGGTGTTGTCCTCCTCCTCTTCCTCGACCGGACGGCGGGCGCGGCGTTCGATCCCGTCCTCGTCCTCATCCTCGGAGACTTCCTCTTCCTCCTCGGGTTCTTCCTCTTCCTTGAACGACGGGCCGGCGGTGGCCTCGCTGATCTCGGCCTCCTCGTCCTCGGCATCGTCGGTCAGACTTTCTGGCGCCGGTTCCTTGGAGAGCATGGCGTCGAGATCGAGGATCTCGCGCAGCTGCATCTCGCCGGCGTTCAGTGCTTCCGACCACTGGATGATCGCGTGAAAGGTGATCGGGCTTTCGCACAGGCCCAGGATCATCGTGTCGCGACCGGCCTCGATACGCTTGGCGATGGCGATTTCGCCCTCACGGCTGAGCAGCTCGACCGCGCCCATCTCGCGCAGATACATGCGCACCGGGTCATCGGTGCGCTCGACCGTTTCCTTCTTCTTGACGAGGTCCGGACGCTCGTCGACCGCCTCGGCGTCTTCCTGGTCCTCGGCGCGCTGCTCCTCCGGGTCGACGGCGTCCTCGTCGCTCTCGACGATGTTGACACCCATTTCGGAGATCGCGGCCATGATGTCCTCGATCTGCTCGGAAGACATCTGGTCCTGGGGCAGGGCCTCGTTCAGCTCGTCATAGGTGATCACGCCGCGGCGTTTGGCGCGGGCGATCAGCTTTTTGATCGAAGCTTCGTTGAGATCGATGAGCGGTGCATCACTGCCCTCGCGCTCATTGCCGGAAATTTCTTCGTCCATCATACCGCCGTGTGCTCTTGCGACTCGCCCTGTTCGGCGCGGTTCGCAGGTCCGATTCTGTCAGGATGCTGGATTATACCCCGATGCGGGCCATTGCCCGAAGCGACTGTGAAATGCCAGCCTTCGTTTTGCTCTTTTCAATGCCAATTCATCATAAACGTGTGAGCGCTCCATACTGTCGCTCCACCTCTTCCTTGCGCGACCTGAGGCGGGTCTGTTCGTCCATGTCGAAGCGCTCCGTTGCAGCTGCGATCCCGGCTTCAAGTTCCGGCACTTCGACAAGATATCGGATCATCACCTCAAGTGCCGCCTCGGCCTCCGCCACACCGGATTCCCCGCGCGTGACGGGCAAGCCCATCCCGGCAAATTCGGCCACCGATGGCGGGGCCAGTCCCAATTGCCCCAAGGTGGCGGCCAAAGACGGTTTTTCAAGGGCTTGCCCGCTGTCCGAGAAGTCTAGCAAGGCATCGAGAAGTCTGGCGTGTGCCGCGTTGTGGAGCCTGGCTCTCACCAGAAGTTCTTCGTTCGCCCGGACCGCCGATGGATAAGCGCAAAGGCCTGCAAGAATGGCTGCCGACAGGGTTGCGTTCTTGGCTGACGGGCGCTGAACGCGAGCAGTGGTTTGCGGGAGCGGAGTGGCAGGAACGCTCTCCCGCCATGGTCCGGATCGACGCGCGGTTGCCCCCCGGCCATGCGCGGGATTCCAGCCCGGCCCGGAACTGCTTTCCCGCCGCGGATAGGCATAATCCGAAAATCGGTCGGATAGCTCGCGCTTGTAGAGCCCGCGAATCTCGGGATCGCCGATCGCCTCGACATGGGCCATCAGCCGCGCCTTGAGCCCCGCCTTGTCCTCGGGCGTGGCGAGGGGGAGGGCGTCGCGCTCATGCTCCCACAGCGTGTCGATGAGCGGGCGGGCCTGGCCGAGCAGGTCCTCCATCGCCTGGGCGCCCTGTTGTTTGATCAGGTCGTCCGGATCGAGGCCCGTTGGCAAGCGGACGATCCGCAGCGAATGGGCGGGCTTGAGCAGTGGGAGCGCACGGGCAATAGCGCGCATGGCGGCGCGCTGCCCGGCGGCGTCACCGTCGAAGCACAGGATCGGCGTCTCGACCAGCCGCCACAGCAGGCCAAGCTGGTGCTCGGTCAGCGCCGTGCCAAGCGGGGCGACGGCCTCGGGGAAACCGGCGGCGGCCAGCGCGATCACGTCCATATAGCCCTCGACCACGATCAACCGACCCGACTGGCGCGAGGCAGGACCGGCGCGGTGGAGATTGTAGAGCGTGCGGCCCTTGTCGAAGAGCGGGGTGTCGGGCGAGTTGAGGTACTTGGGCGCGTCGGTCTTGGTCTTGTTGAGAATGCGCCCGCCGAAGGCGATGACCCGGCCGCGCGCATCCTCGATCGGGAGCATGAGGCGGCCGCGGAAGCGGTCGTAGGGCTCCCGCCTCTGACCATTTGAGTCCTCGACGGCGATCCGTAAGCCCCCCTCAATCAGCTTGTCCTCGGGAAAGCGGGCGAGGGCGGCCTTGAGCGCCTGCCGCCCCTCCGGCGCATAGCCGAAGCCGAAGCGGCTCACCGTATGGGCATCGAAGCCGCGGGTGGCGAGATAGGCGCGGGCGCGGTCGCCTTCCGGGGCGGCGAGCTGCGCCACGAACCATTCCTGCGCGGCGGCCATGACGTCATGCAGCCCGTCGCGTTGCTCGGCCTGCTTCGCCGCTCGTGGATCGGGGGCGGGGACTTCCATTCCGGCCTCGGCGGCGAGTTCTTTCACCGCATCCATGAACGAGAGCCCGCGCTGGTCAGTCATCCAGCGGATCGCGTCGCCATGGGCGCCGCAGCCGAAGCAGTGGTAGAAGCCTTTCTCGTCGTTGACGGTGAAGCTGGGCGACTTCTCGTTGTGGAACGGACAACAGGCCTTGAACTCGCGCCCCGCCTTGGTGAGGCGCGTCGTCCGGCCGATCACGCTGGAGAGGGTGAGGCGGGCGCGGAGTTCGTCGAGCCATTGGGGGGAGAGCATTAGCGCTCACCTCCACTTTCACCACTCACCCCACCACCGTTCGTGTCGAGCCCTTCGGCAGGCTCAGGATGAACTGCCGACTTGTCGTCGGCAGTCGAGACACGTTCACGCGGGGGGCGAGCATAGTAGGACAGCCGCTCCCA
>DASTGC010000414.1:0-5588 GCA_035719485.1 Novosphingobium sp. | reverse complement strand
GACGGTGAACCCCAAGGTCGTTCCCGCCGCGGCCCCCGCCGCACGCTGAGCCGCTGCCGGTGAACTTCCGCAACATCTCCGCCTGGTCGATCCGCAATCCGGTCGTCCCGATCGTGCTGTTCGCCGGTCTCGTCCTCGCCGGGATCGTCAGCTTCCTGCGCATGGAAGTGCAACAGCAGCCCGACATCGAATTCCCGATGGTGATCGTCACGGTCACCCAGCCCGGCGCCGCGCCGAGCGAGATCGAAAAGCAGATCACCCAGCGGGTGGAATCGGCCGTCCGCTCGATCGCCGGGGTCAACTCGATCAGTTCGACCGCGACCGAGGGCTCGAGCCAGACGATGATCGAGTTCCAGCTGGGCGAGAACATCAACGAGGCCGTCAACGAGGTCAAGAACGCGGTCGACCAGGTCCGCGGCGACCTGCCCGAGGGTATCCTCGAACCCTCGGTGATCAAGGCGCAGACCTCGTCCGAACCGATCGGCTACTTCGCCGTGTCGGCGCAGGACATGACCATCGAACAGCTTTCGTGGTTCGTCGACGATACCGTGGCCAAGCGGCTGCTCGCGATCCAGGGCATGGCCAGCATCACGCGCGGGGGCGGGGTCAACCGCGAGATCCTCGTCACGCTCGATCCGCCGCGCATGCAGGCCGCCGGGGTTACCGCGGCCCAGGTCAACACGGCCCTGCGCCAGCTCAACACCAATGCCGCCGGCGGCCGGGCCGAGATCGCCGGCTCGCGCCAGTCGGTCCGCGTCCTCGGCAATGCCGCCGATGCCTATGCCCTGTCGCAGACCCTGGTGCCGCTCGGCGGGGGCCGTTCGGTCAAGCTGGCCGATATCGCCGACGTGCGCGATGATCATGGCGAGGTCACCTCGATCGGCAAGGTCAATGGCAAGCCGGTGGTCACCTTCGGCATCAGCCGCGCCCGCGGCGCCTCCGACGTCAGCGTATATGACGAGACCACCAAGGCCCTCGCGGAGATCGCCGGGGCCAATCCGGGGGTGCGCTTCACCCCCCTGTTCACCACCACCAACTACACCAAGAAGCAGTACGAAAGCTCGATGTCGGCGATGGTAGAGGGCGCGATCCTCGCCGTCGTCGTCGTGTTCTTCTTCCTGCGCGATTGGCGGGCCACCGTGATCTCGGCCATCGCCATCCCGCTATCGGCGATCCCCACCTTCTGGTTCATGGACCTGCTTGGCTTCACGCTGAACCAGATGTCTCTGCTGGCCCTCGGCCTCGTTGCCGGTGTGCTGGTTGACGATGCAATCGTCGAAATAGAGAACATCGTGCGCCACATGCGCATGGGCAAGTCGGCCTACCAGGCCTCGATCGACGCGGCCGACGAGATTGGCCTCGCCGTCGTCGCGACCACTTTCTCGATCGTCGCCGTGTTCCTGCCGGTCGGTCTGATGCCCGGCGTTTCGGGCCAGTTCTTCAAGAATTTCGGGCTCACCGTCGTCGCCTCGGTGCTGATGAGCCTTGCCGTCGCGCGCATGATCACGCCGATGGTCGCCGCCTATTTCCTCAAGGCGCATGGTGCCCAGGAACATGCCGGCGGGCGGTGGATGGATCGCTACCTGGCCGTGCTGCACTGGTCGCTCGATACGCGCAAGGCCGAGGACCTGCGCGCGGCGCGGCGCGCCGTCTCGGGCCGGCTCGGTTGGGGTGACCGGGCGGCGGCGCGCCTGCGCGATCACCGGGTGTGGATGATCGGCATCGCCGTGGCCGCCTTTGCCCTCACCGTCCTGCTGTTCCGGGTCATGCCGATGCAGTTCTTCCCGGATGCCAACAACGATTATGTCCAGGTTCGGGTGGAGATGGTCCCCGGCACCACCCTCGCGCAGACGGAAGCCGTTGCCGCACAGGTCAACCGGATCATGCAGGCACGCCCTGAAACCGCGATGGTCCAGGAGCGGATCCAAGAGGGCAATGCCCGCATTTTCATCACCCTGAAGAAGCGGCGCGCGATGACCTCGATGGAATTCACCCGCGAGCTGACCCCGGTGCTCCAGGGCATCCCCGATGCCCGCGTCTCCTTCCAGGACATGAGCGGCCCGGGCGGTGGCGGCGGCGGCAGTGGCCGGCCAATCTCGATCATGCTGGCCGGCTCCGACCCGGTCCTGCTTGAATCCACCGCGGCTCGGCTGGTCGAGGAGCTGAAGGGCCTGCCGCTGGTGGTCGCCCCCCGGATCAGCGCCGATCTGCGGCGCCCCGAGGTCCAGGTCAGGCCGCGGCTCGATCTCGCCTCCAGCCTCGGGGTCAGCACCCAGGCGCTGAGCCAGGCGGTCCGCATCGCCACCATGGGCGAGATCGACCAGAACGCAGCAAAGTTCTCGTTGACCGACCGGCAGGTGCCGATCCGCGTGCGCATGCCCGAACAGGCCCGGCGCGATCTGGCCAACATCACCAACCTGCCTGTGCCCACCGCCAGCGGCGGCACCGTGCCGCTCAGCCGCGTGGCCGAGATCACCTTCGGCTCGGGGCCGACCAGCATCCAGCGCTACAACCAGCAGCGCCGCGTCTTCGTCGGTGCCGATCTTGCCCCCGGTGTGATCAAGAGCCAGGCCATGGATGCGATCAACGCCCTGCCGGTGATGAAGAACCTGCCCCAGGGCGTCACCAACAAGGCCTTCGGGGTCGACCAGTGGCAGGCCGAGATGATCAAGAACGTCATGGCTGCGGTCATTGCCGGCGTGGTGCTGGTGTTCTCGGTGCTGGTCCTGCTCTATCACCGCTTCGTCTCGCCGCTGGTGAACATGGGCTCGCTGTTCCTTGCGCCGCTCGGCGGCCTGCTGGCGCTGGGCTTCCTCGGCAAGCCGGTCTCCATGCCGGTGCTGATCGGCATCCTGATGCTGCTCGGGATCGTCGCCAAGAACTCGATCCTGCTGGTCGATTTCGCGATCGAGGAAATGGCCCGGGGACGGTCCAAGTTCGCCGCCATAGTCGAGGCCGGCCACAAGCGCGCCGTGCCGATCGTGATGACGACCGTAGCGATGACTGCGGGCATGATCCCCACCGCCGCCTCGCTCGCGGGCGATTCGGCCTGGCGCGCGCCGATGGGCATCGTGGTGATAGGCGGGCTGGTCATGTCGACCGTGCTGACCCTGCTGATCGTGCCCGCGGCCTTCAGCCTCGCCGATGGGCTGGAAAAGCGCCTCGGTCCCGCCTTGCGCCGGCGGTTCCTCACCTATGAACCGCACCACGGGCGGAACCTGCCGGAATCGGGCGCGTACCCAGCGGAGTGAGCGCGCAACCGCCTTCCCCCCAAGCCACCGATCGGGCGCGGCGCATGCGCCGGACCGCCACCGGCCTGCTCGCCGCCATGGCGCTGCTGTTCCTCCTGGCCCACGCCCTGCGGGCCAGCCATCCGCTGTGGCCCTGGGTGCTCGCCTTTGCCGAGGCGGCCATGGTCGGCGGCCTGGCCGACTGGTTCGCGGTAACCGCGCTGTTCCGCCGCCCCCTCGGCCTGCCGATCCCCCACACGGCGATCATCCCGGAAAACAAGGACCGCATCGCCGATACCATGGCGGCCTTCCTCCAGGACAATTTCCTCACCCCGGAAGTTGTCGCGCGGCGCCTGCGGAACATGAACCTTGCCGCGACGGCGGGTGCCTGGCTCTCCAATCCCGTAGCCGGGCAGGGCGAACGCCTGCGCGCGGGCGCGGGCGAACTCTTCGCCCAGGTGCTCGAATCGCTCGATCCCGATCGCCTCGGCGGACAGGTGCGCGGCGGGCTGGTCCGCCAGCTGGACCGGCTGGAGATCGCCCCCCTGCTCGGCCAGGCGCTCGCCGCCGCCATTGCCGACAAGCGCCACATGGCGGTGATCGAAAGCCTGGTGCGCTGGGCCGGCTTTACCCTCGAGGCCAACGAAGGCCTCGTGCGCGAGCTGATCCACCGCCGCGCCAATGCCGTCCTGCGCTGGACCGGGCTCGACGAAAAGCTCGCCAATTCGGTGATCGACGGGCTCTACAAGCTGCTGGCCGAGGTCATCGTCGATCCCGACCATCCGCTGCGGGCGAAGATCGAGGAAGGCCTCGCGGCCCTCGCCTGGAACCTCGCCCACGATGCGCCCACCCGGACGCGGGTGCAGCAGATCAAGCGCGAACTGCTGGCCAACCCGGCCCTGTCGGAATGGTGGCAAGGCGTTTGGGAGCGGCTGCGCACCGGCCTCATCGCCCGCCTGCGCGATCCCCGCGAAACGCTGGGCGCTTCGGTCCGGGAGAGTATGGCCGACCTTGGCCGTACCCTCCAGTCGGACCCGGCGCTGCAGGACCAGCTCAACCGCCTCGCCCGCCGCACCGCCGTCGGCCTCGCGACCCGCTATGGCAGCCAGATCGTCCGGCTGGTCTCCGAAACGGTCAAGCGCTGGGACGCCACCACCGTCACCCGCCGCCTCGAAGGCGCGGTCGGCCGCGACCTCCAGTTCATCCGCATCAACGGCACGCTGGTCGGCGGGCTGTTCGGGTTGGGCATCCACGCGGTGGAGGTGTGGTTGTGAAGTCCGACCCTGCCCGCGTGCGATCCCTCACCGGACCATGAGGCGCTGTTCGATCGGAGTGGGGGGCATGAACCACACGGCCCGCAGCGAATAGAATGAGGCAACCGCTTTCCCGTCAGGTCCTACTGCGGGGGTGAATCGCGCATACTTCATGAGTGCCGTGCAACCGGGGCCGCTGAAGTGCTGGTTGATCTCAATGTTGGCCTGCACAGCACAGGATGTGGGTTTCCCCTGCTCATCGATCATGAGCCGGAAGTGAACCAAGGCGCGCTCACTATCAAATGCGAGGTCCGGCGCATAAGTTGTCTGGATCCATGAATACGGATTGCCGATCGGCTGCGGCGCTCTTGTCAGTGTACGTTGCTGATGGGGATCGAGCCCCCACAGCTGGATAAGGTCTTGGCTGCACTGCCGTAAGGCGGCCATAGGCTTGGCCATGGCACCAAGCTGCAGGACGATCTTGCGCTGACGGACCTCAACGGTCACCGTGGAAATTCGGGTCTCGAGGTCGGGTGCAACGGCCTGCCCGTTCTCCCCGTCCGCGAGTACCCAGCGGCGCGGGCTTTCGAGCGGCAGCTCGTAGGGAGTTCCATCGGCTGGATTGTTATCGAGGCGCACGGCCATGAATAGGGCGGGGCTGTCGTTCGCTCCGCCGGGGAAGGCCCGCACGCGCGCGAATTTGCCCGTGTCGCCGAAGCGGACTTCCGCGAAGCTGACGTCCAGCAGGTTGGCCAAAGGTTTGCCGATGAGGTTCAATTCCAGACGATCGCTCGGTTGGTAGCGGATCAACTGAGCCGTGATCTGGTCGCTGCCCTCCCCGAACACCCGCATCAGGCGGCAGCTGTCCGGCGCGTAATCCATTAGCCATTTGGAGCTGGGCTTTAGATCATAGTCCTTCGCAAAACTGATCGATGGCCAGATGGCCAGGCTCAAAACAGCGATAGCGCAGCCCAGCTTTTTCAGCACAGTATTCTACCCCTCGATTACAATAGAAAGTAACCTGCGGGAGAATGGCAGGAATCTCAAAGCAGAAAAGCCCCGCAGTGCGGGGCTTTTCAAATTTCACTGATTTGCGGCAAGCTCA
>DASTGC010000413.1:0-13644 GCA_035719485.1 Novosphingobium sp. | reverse complement strand
CCGAACTTGGCGGGCGTCTACGGGACCAAGGCCGGCGAGATCCCCGGATACTCCTTCTCGCCCGCGCTCAAGGCTTCGGGCCTGACCTGGGACGATGCCACGCTGGACAAGTGGCTGGCCAGGCCGATGAAGCTCGTTCCGGGCACCAAGATGACCTATGGCGGCATGGGCGATCCGGCCAGGCGGGCGGAGATGATCGCCTACCTCAAGACGCTGAAGTAGGAGGCGCGGATCTGCCGCTGGGGCCGGGCTCGGCCCGAACCCCGCGGGCGAGGGCGTGATAGAGCTTGTCGGGGCAGACGATGGCGCTCACCTGGTCGGCGATCAGGGCGGTGGCAAAGAGCGGCAGGATCATCGCGCGGCTGGCGGTCATCTCCATGACGATGATCACCGCGGTCAGCGGTGCGCGGACGGCCCCGGTGAAATAGGCAATCATGCCCAGCAGCACGATGGTGCCGGTGCCATCGGCGAACGGCGCGGCGAGCAGGCGGCCAAGGCCGGCGCCCACGGCAAGCGAGGGGGCAAAGATCCCACCCGGTGCGCCGCAGGCTCCGGAGACCAGCGTGGCGAGCACCCGCGCGGGGAAGAACCAGTCGGAAACGGTGCCCCCAGAAAGCAGGGCGCGGGTGGCGCCATAGCCGGTGCCCCAGGTCAGCCCGCCGGTGCCGACGCCGAGCAGGGCGACGATGCCGCCGCCGCCCAGCGCGAATAGCACCGGGCGCGCCTTGAGGCGGGCGACGATGCCGCCCGCCCGCGCCACGATCAGCCCCACCAGCATGCGCGAGAACAGTCCGCCCGCGGCGCCTCCGCAGATCCCCGTCACGACCGCGCCGCCGATAGCCTCGGGTAGGGGCAGTTGCCCGGTCATCCGCCCGAAATAGACATAATCCCCGTTAAGTCCCAGGCTGACGAGGCCGGCGGCGACCACGGCGAGCATGACCAGCCCGGCCACCTTCTGCTCGAAGGCCGAGGCCAGTTCCTCGATAGCGAAGGCAACGCCGGCGACCGGGGTGTTGAAGGCGGCAGCAACCCCCGCCGCCCCGCCGGCTATCATCACCCCGGCGGTGACCGGCACGCGCAGCCAGCGGTGAACGGCCACCATGATGCCGGCGCTAATCTGGACGGTGGGCCCCTCCCGCCCGACGGCGGCTCCACTGGCCAGCATCACGAGGGTGCCGGCGAACTTGGCCGCTGCCGTGCGCAGCGAGACCAGCGGGCCGCGAGCCCGGGCGCGGGGTGCATGGCTGGCAACGATCACCTGCGGAATGCCCGAACCCGCCGCCTCGGGTGCGAACCGGCCCGTAAGGGCGGCGGCAAGGGCGAAAATCGCCGGAGTGAAGACGAGCGGCGCAAGCGGCCAAGCCTGGACTACGCCATCAAACCCTGCCTGCACGGCCTCCGCTGCCCGGGCGAAGGCAACGGCGAACAGGCCGAGCAGAATGGCGCCGAGCAGGGCGGCGAGGCGTTGGCGGGCGACGGAGCGAAGGCGGGGGAGGTGGAACATGGCCGCCCGTTAAGTCTTAACTTTCGATATAGGCAAGCTCCGATCGGCGCAGAGACACAAAAAGGGCGGCCCCAGCGGAGCCGCCCTTCCTGTGATCCTGGGCACGAAACCCGAAGAAGCTTACTTGATCTCGACGGTGCCGCCGGCTTCCTCGATCTTCTTCTTGATCTCTTCGGCCTCGGCCTTCGAGACGCCTTCCTTCACGGCCTTCGGAGCCGATTCCACGAGGGTCTTGGCTTCGGTCAGACCAAGGTTGGTGATCGCGCGGACTTCCTTGATGACCTGGATCTTCTTCCCGCCGTCGCCGGTCAGGATGACGTCGAATTCGGTCTTCTCTTCGGCAGCGGCAGCAGCTTCGCCACCACCGGCCGGAGCGGCCACCGCAACGGCGGCAGCAGCGGAAACGCCCCAGGCCTCTTCGAGGGCCTTGGCAAGGTCAGCCGCCTCGAGGACGGTCAGCTTCGACAGTTCTTCAACAAGCTTGGCGATATCGGCCATGATGCTTCACTCCTGAATTGATGGACCGGAAAAGCGGCGCCTCTCCGGGAATTCGTTTGAACAGCCTTAAGCGGCCTTGTCGGCATAGGCCTGGAAGACGCGGGCCAGCTTGGCCGCCGGAGCGGTCGACAGCTGGGCGATCTTCGTGGCCGGGGCCTGGACGAGACCGATGAGCTTGGCGCGCATTTCGTCCAGCGAAGGCATCGTGGCGAGCGCCTTGATCCCTTCGGCATTGAGGACGACCGAACCCAGCGAGCCACCGACGATCTCGATCTTGTCGGTGGTCTTCGCGAAGTCGACCACGGCCTTGGCGGCGGCAACCGGATCCACCGAAGCGGCGATCGCGGTCGGGCCGGTGAGGAAATCGGTGATCCCCTCGTAGGCAGTGTCCTTGGCGGCAAGCTTGGCAAGACGGTTCTTCGCAACCTTGTAGGTCGCGCCCGCTTCACGGATCTTGCCGCGCAGGGCGGTGGACTGGGCCACCGACATGCCGAGGTTGCGGGTGATCACCACCACGCCGACCTCTGCGAAAGTCGCGTTCAGCGATGCGACCGATTCGGCTTTCTGCGAACGATCCATGCCTTACTCCTTCACATGTGATCGCCTGACGGGCAGGCGACCGGCTACGTTGTCCCGGCAGCCAGGGCGACCGGGGCGAGTCCGTTGAGGGGGGAAGGAGCACGCCGGAGCGCGAAAGCACCACGACCGGATAACCGGGCGGGAGCGGCAAATCTCTTTTCCCCGTCTAGGCTGGAAATTAAGCAAGGGCAGATCCCTTGCACCAACTGTCTCGGACGGATGACTGTCCGGACGAATCCGATCGGTCGGATCGGGCGTTTACGCGTGAGGGCGGGAAAGTCAAGGAGGAGCGGACCGGTGCCGCGCACCCCGACAAGGGCTCCCCTCAATCCTTTGTTAACCCTGTTCTGGCACCTCCGCACTTCTACCTGTGGGGGCCGGAAATGAGTGCAAGTGCTGCCGGAGAAGCGATCGTACTGCCGGTCTGGCGACGGGCGCGCGTGCTCGATCGGATCGAACAGGCGGCGATCGTCGTCCTGTGGATCTTCCTCGTCCAGCGGGTCGAGATCTCGGGAAATCCCTACGCACCGCTGCTGCTGATCTCGGAAACGGCCGTCGCGCTGTTCACGCTGATCCGCCGGCCGACCGACAAGCTCTCGATGGAACTGGGCGACTGGCTCCTCGCGATCACAGCCACCTGCGCCGGGCTTCTGATCATCCCGGGGGTAACCCTGGTTCCCGCACTGGCGCCGCTGGGCGTATTCCTGGCCGTGGCGGGCAACCTCGTCCAGGCCTGGGCGAAGCTGGTCCTGCGCCGCTCGTTCGGGGTAGCCCCGGCCAACCGCGGCATCAAGCTGACCGGGCCCTACCGGTTCGTGCGCCACCCGATGTATGCCGGCTATCTGTTCGTCCACCTGGGCGTGCTGATCCTGATGTTCTCACCCATCAACGTGGTGATCTATGCCATCGGTTGGTGGGCGCAGATCCTGCGCATCCTCGCGGAGGAGCGGCTGTTGGGCCAGGATGCGGAATATGCCGGATACATGAGCCGGGTCCGCTGGCGGCTGGTGCCGGGCCTCTTCTGAATGCCGACGGGGTGTCCCGCGTGTCACCCACTGTCAGAACGGACAGCGAGTGAGTTGGCGGCGATGGCCTGCCGCACTTGCGACACCATTATCAGCTAGTGACTAAGCGTTATAGCCACCGGTGAACCAGCGGCTCGCATCAGGATGCGGGCCGCTGGTTCACCGGTGGCAATGCCGATTCATGGGCGTTGCAACGAAATTGCGTCAGCTTCCCATGGAATGCTTCAGCTGGCTCATCTCGTCGTGGCCGGACCGCACCGATTCCCACGCGTCCTGCACCGCGCCGCGGCCTTCGCCGGAGAGGTCGTCATCCTTGAGTGCGGCTTCGAACTTGCCCTTGAGGTAATCCTCGCCGCGCTCCACCTCATTGACGATGGCCTTGTCGTCGCTACCGGTAACCGCCTGTTTCAGATTGACGAAAGCGCGGTGCGCGCCGCCGGTGAGACTGCCGTCGTCGGCCGGATTGCCACCGAGGCGGCGCACCGTCTCCTGCAGCCTGTTCACCGCCCGGCGCCGCTCCTGCGCCCGTTCGGTGAAACGCCGCGAGAGCGCGGGATCGCGAATATCGCCGGCCGAAGTCTCGTAGCCATCGACGCTGTCGATCAGCGTGGTGATGAGGGTGTTCAGCGTCTCGATATCGCCTGTCTGGGCCATGATGGGTACTCCGAATGGTAGATACACGTGCTGATTCAACCAGTTGGGGAGGGCCCAGGCTCCGGGGCCGGACGTCCGGAAAAGGCGTCTCGTCGCTTTGCCGCGACCGTCGCCGAAAAAATTGCAAAGGCCGGTCAAGACTTGCTCAACCACTTTGTCTAAGAGGTGAACGCTGACCCTGAGGAATACCGCATGCCAAGCGCCGAACCTGCTGCAGCCGCCTTGCGCGAGCGGACCGACGATGTTGCGGTCTCGATCGTCATGCCCTGCCTCAATGAAGCGCAATCGCTGGCGCATTGCGTGGCCAACGCCCGCGAGGCGCTGGACCAGATCGCCCGCAAATATGGCCTTTCCGGCGAGATCGTCGTTGCGGACAACGGCTCGACTGACGGAAGCCAGGCCCTGGCCCAGAGCCTTGGCGCCCGCGTGGTCCCGGTTGCCGCCCGTGGATATGGTGCCGCCCTGATCGGTGGTTTCAATGATGCACGCGGCCGCTATCTCGTGATGGGTGACTGCGACGGTTCCTATGATTTCACCGATGCGGTGGCGATGATCGGCCGCCTCGTCGACGGCGCCGAGCTGTGCATGGGCTCGCGCTTCGCGGGGGGAATCAAACCGGGCGCCATGCCTTGGAAGAACCGGCACATCGGCAACCCGCTGCTTACCGGAATTCTCAACCTGTTCTTCCGCTCCGGCATCGACGACGCCCATTGCGGCCTGCGGGCCATCCGCAAGGAATCCTACCTGGCGCTGGGGCTGGAAAGCTCGGGCATGGAATTCGCCAGCGAGATGGTGATCAAAGCCTCGCTAAAGCGCCTGCGGGTCGACGAGGTCCCGGCAACCCTCTCCCCCGACCTGCGCGACCGTGCACCCCACCTGCGCCCCTGGCGCGACGGCTGGCGGCACCTGCGCTACCTGTTCATGCTGAGCCCCACCTGGGCCTTCGGCGTTCCCGCCCTCCTGCTGGCCGGCATCGGCAGCCTGATCCTTGCCATCGCCTCGCTTCATGCGCTTGGCGTACTTCCAGGTGTCTCGCGCTTCGGGGTGAGCTGGACGACGCTGGCCACGTTCATGGTCACGACAGGGCACTTTGCCGCAATCATGGCGCTGGCCACCCATTTCTACGGCGTGCGGCAGGGCTATCGCACGCTCCGCCCGTTCCTGCAGCGGCTGGAGCGGGTGCTGACCCTGGAGACGGCGCTGATCGGCGGCGGCGCCCTGATCGTGCTATCGCTGCTGGAACTCGTCGCCGTCGGCGTGTGGTGGCAGGCCAATGATTTCAATGCCCTGCCCAACCAGCTCCCGCTGCTGCTGGCCATCGGTACCGGCGTGGTGGGGCTGCAGACGGTCCTTGGCGGCGTGCTTTTGGCGGTCATCGCAGGCCATCGCGCGCAGTTGACCCCGGTGCCGATGGATCGATCGGAGCCGCCGGTCCGACAGGCGGCATGACCCCCTGGCTCAGCGTTGTCGTGCCAGTGCATGACGGCGCCCGATTTCTGGGCGCGACGCTGGCAGCGGCTGCAGCCGAAGGTCCCGAAGGCGTTGATTTCCTGGTGTATGATTCCAGCGCCGACGGCGGTGCCAGCCGGGCCGTTGTCGAGGGCTTCGCCGACCGGCTGGCGATCCGGTATCATGCAACGCCCCAGCTCAAGCCATGGACGGCCAAGACCAATCGCGGGGTTCACGAGGCCAGGGCGTCACACGTCGCCATGCTCCACCAGGACGATCTGTGGCTTCCCGGCCATCTGGCCGCCCTGCGCCAGGCGATTGCGGAAGCGCCGGAGGCGGTGCTGTCCGTGGGGCCATCGCGATTCATCGCCCCCGATGGGCGGGATATCGGCCCTTGGCTCCTGCCGCTGGCGACCGGCGTTCATGCCGGGCCAGACGCCATGGCCACGCTGATCGTCCAGAATACGGTGGCCATCCCGAGCCCCCTCATTCGCCGCGAGGCGTGGCTGGCCGTTGGCGGAATGGACGAGGCGCTGTGGTACACGGCGGATTGGGACATCTATCTGAAGCTTGTAGCCCAGGGGCCACTGCACGTTCGCCAGCAGGCGACGACCGCCTTCCGCCTGCACGGCTCGTCACTCACCATGACCGGCAGTCGCAATACCAAGGAATTTAAGGAGCAGCACGAGGTCGTCCTCGCCCGCCACCTGGCTGGGCTCCCTGTGACTGTGCGGCGACGCCAGGAGCGGCTGGCGCGTGCAGCCATCGCCGCCAATTGCGCACTTGCGGCAGGATCGCGGGCAGAGTTGGTTCCGCTGCTGCGCGGGCTGGGGGCGATCCTGGCGCTCGGGCCACGGGGCTGGCCCCGGTTCATGGCCCAGACACGGCTGATCGATCGCGTACGGCCGCGGCTGAGACTGGCGCTCGGCGGAGCGCTGCGCGCGTGACCGGCGTGGTGCGTTCGGGCCCCCGTTATCTCGCCGGGGCGGTGCTTTGCGCCCTAATCAACAACGTGATCCTCATTGCCGGGGCGCGGGCGGGGGTGCCCGATACCGTGGGCGTGATCCTCACCTACCTGGCAGGCTCGTCGGTCGGCTATGCCTGGCACGCTCTGGTGACCTACGGAAAGCGATTGCAGTGGCGCGCCTATGGCCAGTTCATGGCCGGCGGAGCACTGGGGACCCCGCTATCCTGGCTACTCGTGATGATCATGCGCAGGGGCCTGGGTTGGCCAATGGAGTGGACCGCGCCAGCGATGACCGTGCTGATGCTGATCTACAATTACCTCAACGCGAGGGCAGCGATCCATTGGCGGCGGCACAAGCCGGCGGGTTGACGGAACATTAGCCGGTCTCGCGCGCTCCATCGGCATGGCAGCGCGCGCTTACTGGTCGGGCCAGATCCGGCTGGCCCTCGTCTCGATCCCGGTCGAAATCTATCCGGCGACCCGGTCGGCAGGCCGGATCGGCTTTAACATGATCCATGAACCCAGCGGCCAGCGCGTTCGCTACCAGAAGGTCGTGCCGGGCGTGGGCGAGGTCGATCCCGAGGAAATCGTCAAGGGCTTCGAGGTCTCCAAGGGCAACTACGTTCTGCTCGAGGAGGAGGAGATCGAGGCGGCCAAGGTGGAGAGTCGGCGAACGCTCGATCTTGTCCAGTTCGTCGATGTCTCCGAGATCGATGTGCTCTACTTCGAGAAGCCCTACTTCGTGGTGCCCGCGGACGATCTGGCCGAGGAGGCCTATGTGGTCCTGCGCGACGCACTGAAAGCCTCGCACAAGGTCGGCGTGGGCCAGATCTCGGTGCGCGGGCGCGAGCACCTGGTGGCGCTGAAGCCCTGCGGGCGCGGCATGGTGCTGGAAATCCTGCGCTATGCCGACGAAGTGCAGAAGGCGCACGGGTTCTTTGGCGGGATTGGCGAGGACAAACCACAGCCCGAACTGCTCCAGCTGGCGACCAGCCTGATCGAGCAGAAGAGCGGGACCTTCGAGCCGGGCCAATTCCGCGACCGCTATGAAGACGCGCTGAAGCGGCTGATCGAGAAGAAAAGCAAGGCCAAGGGCAAGCTGGTGCTGGAGGATACCGAAGCGCCGGCGCCGCGCGGCGGCAACGTTATCGACCTGATGGCGGCGCTGAGGAATTCCCTGGGCGGCGGCACGTCCGGGCCTGAACCCGCCGAGCCCCAACCGGCCCGCAAGCGACCGGCGGCTCCCGCCAAGAAGCCTGCCGCGAAAACTCCGGCCAAGCGGAAACGGGCGTGATGGCGACAAGAGAGAAGCTTTCCGAATACAATCGCAAGCGCGATTTCACGCGTACCGCCGAGCCGAGCGGGGCGGCCCCGGCCAGCACCACCGGCAACAGTTTCATCGTCCAGAAGCACGATGCAACCCGGCTGCACTGGGATTTCCGGCTGGAAGTCGATGGCGTGCTCAAATCCTGGGCTGTGACCAAGGGCCCGAGCTCGGACCCGGACGAAAAGCGCCTCGCCGTGCGCACCGAGGACCATCCGCTCGCCTATGCCGAGTTCGAGGGGACCATCCCCGAGGGCGAATATGGCGGGGGAACCGTGATGCTGTGGGACAAGGGCACGTGGGAGCCGATCAAGGGCAAGTCGGTCAAAGACCTGGAGAAGGGGCACCTCCATTTCGTGCTCCATGGCGAGCGGATGAAGGGAGAGTGGATCATCTTCCGCCTCAAGCCGCGCCCGGGCGAGAAGCGCGAGAGCTGGCTGCTGCGCAAGGTCACCGATGCCTTTGCGGCTAGCGGCGACACGCTGGTCGAGCGCGGGCTTACCTCGGTCCTGACCGGGCGGACCATGGCCGAGATCGCCGCCGATGCGGAAGGCGCGCACAGCCTGAAGGGGAAGAGCGGCAAGGCCTTCGCGGCGGAGATGGACAAGGCGGCCAAGCGCAATGCGGCGTTGAAAGCGAAAGCGAAACCGCGGGCCAAGGGGCTGCCGGAATTTCGCCCGGTGCAGCTGGCGACGCTGGTCGATGCGGTGCCGGCGGGCAACGGCTGGATGCACGAGGTGAAGTTCGACGGCTACCGCGCGTTGGTGGCGGTGAACGGCGGCGAGGTAAAAGTGTTTACCCGCAACGGGTTGGACTGGACCGAGAAGTTCCAGCCGCTGTCCCGCGCGCTGGCGGCAATGGACATGCCGCGGGCGCTGATCGATGGCGAGATCATCGCGCCGGGGAAGGATGGGAACCCCAGTTTCTCGGCGCTGCAATCGGTGCTGAAGCGCGGGCATGGTTCACAGGGGGAGGATAATCCGCTGCAATTCCATGCATTTGACCTTCTGGAGCTGGACGGGGAGTACCTGGCCGCCCGGCCCAACCTGGAGCGCAAGGAGCGGCTGGCGGCCTTGCTCGCCTCCGCGCAGCCGCCGATCTTCTTTGCCGCCCACGTGATCGGGGCAGGCGAGAAGCTGTTCGATGCGATGTGCGGCGCGGGCGGCGAAGGCATTGTTTCGAAAAGGATTGATGGGTCCTACCTGGCCAAACGCGGGCGTAACTGGGTGAAGGTCAAGTGCATCCGGCGGCAGGAATTCGTGGTGATCGGGTGGAAGAAATCGAGCGCCCGGGGGCGGCCCTTTGCATCCCTGCTGCTTGGCCAATACAACGAGGGCACTCTTACTTACACCGGCAATGTCGGCACGGGTTTCGACGAACGCAGGCTGCGTGAGGTTGCAGAGGCCATGGCCCCGCTGGAGACGGACACGGCACCTGCCGAGGTTCCCAGGGCCGACCGGCGCGGGGTGACCTGGCTCATGCCCCAGCTGGTCGCCGAGGTTGCCTTTGCCGAGTTTACGGCCGATGGTTCCGTCCGGCACGCGAGCTTCATCGGCCTGCGCGCCGACAAGCAGGCGAAGGACGTGGTGCCCGAGCGCGCGGAACATCTCGACGAGGGCGGCGGGAGCACGTCCGGGAGCCCGGTGAAAATCAGCAACCGGGGCCGGGTGATCTATCCCGAGAGCGGGCTGACCAAGGGAGACCTTGCCGACTATTACCTGAAGATCGCGCCGCTGATGCTGCCCACCATGGCCGAACGGCCGGTGAGCCTGATCCGCTGCCCGCAGGGGCGGGCCAAGCAGTGCTTCTTCCAGAAACACGATGCCGGGACCTTCGGGCCCCATGTGCGTCACGTGCCGATCACCGAGAAGGACGGCGCGGTTGAGGAGTATATCTTCGTCGAGGATGCGGCGGGAATCCTCTCATGCGTGCAGATGGGGGCGATCGAGTTTCACGGGTGGTGCTCGCTGGCCAGGGACGTCGAAGCGCCGGAGCGGCTGGTGATCGATCTCGATCCGGACGAGGGGCTGGAATTCGAGGCGGTGAAGGCGGCGGCGCGGGACATCCGGCGCAAGCTGTCCGACCTCGGGCTGGTCTCCTTCGCCATGCTGTCTGGCGGCAAGGGGGTGCACGTGGTGGTGCCGCTGACGCCCGGACATACCTGGGCGCAGCATGCGGATTTCGCGCACCGTTTTGCCGGTGCCCTCGCGCTGGGCGATCCCGAGAAATACGTGGCGACGATGAGCAAGGCCAAACGGACGGGGAAGATCTTCGTCGACTGGCTGCGCAACCAGCGCGGCTCGACTGCGGTCATGCCCTATTCGGCGCGGGCGCGGGAGAATGCGCCGGTCGCCGCGCCGGTGAGCTGGGAGGAGCTGGATGGCTTGCCCAGCGCGCATGAGTTCACGATCCGGGATGCTGGGAAGCTGCTGGAGCGGGCGTCAGGCAAGGCGCTTCAGGGGTGGGGCTTGGCCGGGCAGAGGCTCCCACAAGTTTAGTTTCCTCACGTACGGGTAGGCGAAGGTCCGGGCAGGAACCGCCGGCGCCCCTCGCGCGTCCAATCCTCCATGAAACCAAAGGATTTACCAGAAGAGTCGCGGCATCTGGCAGACTTCGCCGAGCGCGTGATGAAACAGGTTTCTTCGGCCCGGCTGGCGGTTGCCACGGCGGAGAGCTGCACCGGCGGCTTGCTGGCGTCGCTGCTGACCGACCTGCCCGGTGTGAGCAACGGGTTCGAGCGCGGCTTTGTGACCTATGCCGAGCAGGCCAAGTGCGAATTGCTCGGCATCGATCCGGTGCTGATCCGGCGCCACGGCGTGGTCAGCCGGGAGATTGCCGCAGCCATGGCCGATGGAGCGCTGGCCAACAGCCGCGCCAAGGTGGGCGTGGGGATCACCGGTTTCGCCGGGCCGGCCGGGGAGGGCGAGGCTGGGCTGGTTTACTTGGCCGCGCGGCGCAAGGGCGGCCGGCTCTATTCGCGCGAGTGCCACTATGGCGACGTCGGCCGCGACCGGGTGCGGATGCTGGCCGCCCATGCCGCCCTGGACCTGATTGAGGAAAGCAGTGCAGGGCGGATGAGCGGCGGGCCCGGTGCCTACTTGCCCATCGGGGAGGTGGTCGGCCCGGTCTGCTGGGCGGCCATCTGGCGCGGCATTTCCTGGAGGCCGGGGCCGCGCGTGTAGCGTTCGAACTCTTCCACGAAGCGGCGGGTCAGGCGCGGACGCTCGGCCACCGGGAGTTGCTGCTGCAGTTCAGGAAACCAGGTACCTTCCTCCTCGTATACGTGATGGAGCACGGCGTCTTGGATATGCTCCAGCTTCTCGCGCCAGTCCTTCCCCATCGGATCGAGCTTCTCGAGCAGGGCCATTTCGACCTTGGTCATCGCCTGCTCCTGGTAGGCCAGGGCCGCGTGGCCCTTTTCGCCGCCATCGGCGACGGCGGGGTAGAGCACCGATTCCTCGGCATTGGCGTGGCCGGTGAGGAGGACGCCCAGCCGTTTGAGCGCGGCAAGGCGGCTGGGGCCGTCCGGCGCCACCATGGCCTGGGTGAAGAAGGCCTCGATCTGGCGATGGTGTTCGAGGACCACGGCCAGCCAGTCGCCATCGCCGGCGACGCTTTCGGCGACCTTGCGAGCATTGGCGCGATCCTGCGCGCTCTCGGGCGGCATGATCTTGGCGGCGAGCTTGTCGAAGATGGACATGATTTTGTCTCCCTTGGAGGAATATCCAACCAAGGATCGGGAGACCGCCCCGTTCCGGGCGCAAACGCGGAAGAGCAACGTCAGACCATGTTTTCGGGGCGGACCAGCCGGTCGAATGTATCTCCGTCGACGAGACCAAGTTCGAGGGCCGCCTCGCGCAGGGTGCGGCCGGTGGCGTGGGCATGCCTGGCGATTTTCGCGGCGTTGTCGTAGCCGATCTCCGGCGTCAGTGCCGTGACCAGCATAAGCGAGCGCGAGACCAGTTCGGCGATATGGCCACGGTTGGCGCGAAGGCCCTCGATGCAGCGAGCGGTGAAGCTGTCCATGCCGATCGTAAGCAGGTCGACCGAGCGTAGCACGGTCGCGCCGATCAGCGGCTTAAACACGTTGAGTTCGAAATGTCCCTGGAGCCCGCCGACCACGATGGCCTGGCCGTTGCCGATTACCTGGGCGCAGACCATGGTCAACATCTCGCACTGGGTAGGATTGACTTTGCCGGGCATGATCGAGCTCCCGGGTTCGTTGGCGGGCAGGTCCAGCTCGCCGATACCCGAGCGGGGCCCCGAGCCGAGCAGGCGCACGTCGTTGGCAATCTTGGTCAGCGCCACCGCAAGCGTGGTCAGGGTGCCGCCGAACTGGACCAGCGGATCGTGGCTGGCGAGCGCCTCGAAGGCATTTGCGGCAGGGCGGAAGGGCAGGCCGGTCAGCGTGGCGAGCTGGGCAGCCATGTCCCGGGCGAAACCTTCAGGCGCGTTGAGGCCGGTGCCCACGGCGGTCCCCCCCTGGGCCAGCGGCATAAGTTCCTCGTGCAGGCCGTGGGCCAGGCGGTCGTGGCAGTGGTCGAGCTGGGCGGCGTAGCCCGAAAACTCCTGGCCGAGGGTGATCGGGGTGGCGTCCTGCAGGTGGGTGCGGCCGATCTTGACGAGGGCGGCCCATTCGGCGGCCTTGTCGGCGAGGGCCTTGTGAAGGCGCTCGAGCGCCGGCAGCAGGCGCTGGCTGGTTTCGCGGGCGGCGGCAATGTGCAGTGCGGTGGGGAAGGCGTCGTTGGAACTCTGCCCCATGTTGACGTGATCGTTGGGATGGACCGGTGCCTTGCCGCCCCGCCCCGCGCCGAGCAGTTCGTTTGCCCGGCCGGCGATCACTTCGTTGACGTTCATGTTGGTCTGCGTGCCGGAGCCGGTCTGCCAGATGGCGAGGGGGAACTGATCGTCGTGCCTGCCCTGCGCCACTTCGGCGGCGGCTGCTTCGATCGCATCGGCGAGGGCCGGAGCGAGGCTGTGCTGGCGATTTACCCGGGACGCCGCCTGCTTGATCAGAGCGAGGGCATGGATGATGGGCAGCGGCATCCCCTCGCGCGCGGCAAAGGGGAAATTCTCCAGGCTGCGCTGGGTCTGCGCGCCCCAATAGGCGCCGGCGGGCACGGCGATCTCGCCCAGGCTGTCGCTCTCGATCCTGTGTTCGGCCATTGGGGCAGGCTCCTTTGCGGGCAGGATAGCAGAGGGAACAGCGGGACGACGAGGGGCGTTCCTTGCGCGAGGAGATTTGCCATGGAGAAGCAGCCGATCAAGCCCGATCCCGTGGGCGTACCTGAGCCCGAGAACGTTCCGGGTGCGGGCGGGCCGCCGCCCGATCCGCCGTTCCGCGGGCGCAACGCCGGGGTGGGCACGGGCAGGCCCACCGAGGACGACCGCGCCGGCCAGACCGGCCACGACGACGGCACCGATGGCTGGAACAGCAACACCTGATGACGCCCAGATGGCCTGAAACGCTGTGGGTCGTGCGCCACGGGCAGAGCGCCGGGAACGTGGCGCGCGACCTGGCGACCGAGCAGGGGCTGCCGCGGATTGCGCTGGAGCACCGCGATGTCGACGTACTGCTCTCCGACCTCGGGCGCGAACAGGCCTCGGCGCTGGGGCGCTGGTTTGCGGGCTCGGCGGAGCGGCC
>DASTGC010000412.1:0-4639 GCA_035719485.1 Novosphingobium sp. | reverse complement strand
GCAGGCCGACCTGTTCATCTCGATCCACGCCGACAGCACGACCAACCCGCAGGCCGCAGGTGCGACGCTATATACACTTTCGGAGCGGGGCTCGAGCGAAGAGGCCGGACGGCTGGCAACTTCGGAAAACCGGGCCGACGTGGTCAACGGCGTGGCCCTATCGGGTCAGAGCGATGCGGTCAGCGCGATCCTGGTGGACCTTTCGCAACGCGCCAGCGAGGCCGAGGCGGAAGTCTTTGCCCGGATCGTGCTGCGCGAAGGGGCCGGCAAGATCGATTTCCGCGAACGGCCGCTCCAGTCGGCCGCCTTCATCGTGCTGAAATCGGCCGACGTGCCCTCGGTTCTGTTCGAGGCGGGCTACCTCAGCAACGCCACCGATGCCGCTCGCCTCGCTTCCCCCGAGGGCCGGCAGACCTTTGCCGAAGTGACCGCCCGGGCGATCCGCATTCATTTCGCGCGGCGGCTCGCTCCCGCGGCGATCCCGTCCTCCGCCGTGCGCCAGTCCCGCGACGAAGCGCCGGCGCCGACCGGAACTGCCGACTAGCCGCGTGCGTCCACACCCACTATAGGCGTGGCGGAACATGGCCGACGAGCTTACCCCCCAGGACCAGCATATCCGCCTCAGCCGCCAGGTCTCCGGTGTCTGGCAGCAGGCGCGCACCGGCTTTCGCGACCTTTGGGCGAGCGACCGGCGCTTTCGAATCGCGGCCTCGTTGCTGGCCGCCTTCGTTGCGCTCTATCTCCTCGTCTGGGTTACCATCGGGCGCAACTTGCCGAGCGCCGAAACCCTCCTGACCTATCAGCCGCCGTTGCCCACCATGGTGCGCGACGTGAACGGCAACGTGGTCTATTCCTATGCGCGTGAGCGGCGCGTGCAGCTGCGCTTCGTCGATTTCCCCAAGCCGGTGATCAACGCCTTCCTCTCGGCCGAGGACAAGTCGTTCTGGTCGCATGGGGGGATCGACTACCTCGGCTTCGTCAGCGCGGTGGCGGACTATGCGCTGAAGTTCGGCTCGGGCGAGCGGGCGCGCGGCGGCTCCACCATTACCCAGCAGGTCGCCAAGAACATCCTTATCGGCAACGAATATTCGGTTACCCGCAAGCTCAAGGAGATAATCCTTGCGCGGCGCATCGAAGGCGTTTTGAGCAAGCAGCAGATACTCGAGCTCTATCTCAACGAGATCCCGCTCGGCCGCCAGTCGTTCGGGGTCCAGGCCGCGGCCCAGGCCTATTTCGGCAGGGACGTCGACCAGCTCCAGCTCCATCAGGCCGCTTTTCTTGCCATCCTGCCCAAGGCGCCCGAGACCTACAGCCGCGCCAAGTTCGCCGCCCGTGCGCTGGAGCGGCGCAACTGGGTGCTTGACCAGATGCAGAAAAATGGCTGGGCGACCCCGGCCGAGGTTGCGGCGGCCAAGGCCCAGCCGCTCGGCCTGATCCCGCGCAGGGTCGAAGCCTACGACCCTTCCGTCGGCTATTTCGTCGAGGAAGTGCGCCGCCGCCTGGTCGACAAGTATGGCGAGAAGGCAGAAGACGGGCCCAACAGCGTCTATGCCGGCGGCCTGTGGGTGCGCACATCGATCGATCCGGACCTCCAGCGCGCCGCGCAGAACAGCCTTCGTGCGGGCCTGCTGCGTTATAACGAGGGCAAGGGCTGGCGCGGCCCGGTCGCCCACCTCAAGCTTGGCGAGGATGACTGGCAGACCCAGCTCATCGCCAGCAATATCGCGATCCACTACCAGGACTGGCGCATCGGCGTGGTGACCGAGCGCAACGGCCCGCAGGCGACGATCGGCTTTCCCGATGGAAAGACCTGGCCGCTGGTCAACCTGCCGGATCCCCTGCAGGCGGGCGACGTGGTCGCCGCCGCCCCGGCTGGGAATGCCTGGGCCGTGCGCGTGGTGCCCGAGGTTTCGGGCGGCATGGTCGTGGAAAATCCCCACTCGGGCCGCGTCCTTGCCATGGCCGGCGGCTTCGATGCCGGCCTGGGCTCATTCAACCGCGCCACCCAGGCGCTGCGCCAGCCCGGCTCGACCATCAAGCCTTTCGTCTATGCCACCGCGCTCGACTATGGGATGACCCCGAGCACCATGGTTCCCGACCAGACCTTCTGCGTCTATCAGGGTGCGGGGCTTGGCCAGAAGTGCTTTCGCAACTTCGACATGAAGGGGACTGGCGGCGTGCACACCATGCGCTGGGGTCTCGAACAGTCGCGGAACCTGATGACGGTGCACATCGCCAACGATACCGGCATGGACCGGGTCGTCCGCACGATCCAGCGGGTCGGCATCGGCAAGTACGAGCCCTACCTGTCCTTCGCACTGGGCGCGGGCGAGACGACCGTTGCGCAGATGGTCAATGCCTATTCGGCGCTCGCCAACGGCGGCGTGCAATATGCCCAGTCGATGATCGATTATGTGGAGGATCGTAGCGGCAAGGTTATCTGGCGGGGCGACAACCGGGAGTGCACCGGCTGCAACATGGCTGAATATGACGGCAAGCCGATGCCGCGCTTCGCTGTGCGCGGCAAGCAGGTGCTTGATCCGCGCACGGCCTACCAGGTCGTTCACATGCTCGAGGGCGTGGTCCAGCGCGGCACGGCAACCCGCCTGCGCGATCTTGGCCTGCCGCTGTTCGGCAAGACCGGGACCACCTCGGGGCCAACCAACGTCTGGTTCGTGGGCGGATCACGCGACATCGTCGGCGGCGTCTACATCGGCTTCGACCAGCCGCGCTCCCTGGGCGGCTATGCCCAGGGCGGCACTTTCGCCGCGCCGATCATGAAGGATTTCATCGTCCAGACGCGGGCGCGCTGGGACCACGTTCCCTTCACCGCCCCTTCCGATATCCGCATGGTCAAGGTCGACCGGGTGACCGGCAAGCGCGTCTTCGAGGGTGAGCCGAGCGACGATCCGAAGTCCGCCATCATCTGGGAGGCCTTCAAGGCCGATACCGAACCGCCGCGCGTCACCCGGCAGGACCAGATGGCCGCCCTGCGCGACCAGATCCTCGCCGCCATCCGTCGTCTGCGCGAATCCCGCGCCAGCGGCAGCACCGGCGAGCCGCAGGAGCAGGAAGGGGCGGACTTCGTCGAGCAGCAGGGCGGCGTCTACTGATCCTGTTTAGAACCCCGCCGTCGTCCTATACTTGATCCTGCGCCCAGCGGTTCTCATGCAAGGTTGCAAACCGATCCTGCGGATGGATGCCCGTCATCAGCCCGCCACGACCTGCGCCTCCGCAGGCGAGCGGGCACGTTTGCGGCGGCGTCCGCCCAGCGGCGTTTCTGCCAACAGGGCCGCTGCACCCAATACCACCGCCACGGACAGCGGCCTCAGCCCCGTGCCGTCAGGCAGCGGCACACCGCGCTGGATCAGCATCAACAGCGGCAGGTGGATGGCGTAGAGCGGGAACGAAAGGCGCCCCAGCCAGTCGAGGACCGGAACCACGCGTGGCGGCAGGGCGCAAAGCAGGCTCGCCAGGATCAGCGCGGGAAAGCCCAGCAGGATCGCCGTCCAGGCGAAGAGGATGCTGGTGTTCTCGCCCGGGACGAGGCCCACCGCCATGATGATCGCCGGCAGGCCGAGCAGGGGAACGCGCCAGCTGGTCCACCGCTCCGGCACATTGCGCGGCAGCAGCCGGGCCATGACGATCCCAAGGCCATAAAAGCAGCTGACCCGCACCAGCCCGACCCAGGCGCCGGTCCCGGTCCAGCCCAGGTTGAGCGCGCCGTAATGGAAGCCCGACCAGAGCAGCGCCAGCGCCGACAGTCCGGCTATTGCGGCGACCAGCGCAGTACGCAGCCGCCACAGGATCGCCACGTGGGCCAGGTTGGCCAGCAGTTCGAACAGCAGCGACCATTGCGCGCCGTTTAGCTCGAACAATTGCGCGCCTTGCTCCAGCCATGGCACGAATAGCAGGTGGCGCATAAGTGCGGCGCCAAGCCCCACGGTATCGCCGCGCAGCGTGGCTTCGAGTGCGCCGAGCAGGGCTGCCACAGCCATCAGCGGCCACAGCCGGGCCACGCGCAGGGCCATGAAGGCGCGGGTGCCCATGCCGCCGGCAAAGCGCTGCTCGAAGGCGCGCGTTAGCACGAAGGCGCTCAGCAAGAAGAAGAAGTCGACAGCGAGGTAGCTGTTGCCCATCAGGCCCGGCGTCCCGTGGAGGCTCCCCTCATGGTAAGCCAGCACGCATAGCGCGGCCACGCCGCGCATCCCGTCGAGCAGGGGCAGGCGGACCGGGGCCGGATCGGAAAAGGGCTTGGCTTGGGTCATGGGCACTGCAAAAACCCTTAAGGGACGAAGTCGGAACATTTGGTTAGCGCACCGCTAATCGATTGCGGCCTGCCAAGGCTGCACACCGCCATCCCCACTTGCCCGCGCGCGCAATCCAAGTCATCCTCGCGCCATGGCCCGCCGCTTCTTCACCCCGCTTGCAGCGCTGTGCGCGCTTTTCGCCATCCCTGCCCAGGCAGCCCTGCCGGTCGGAGCCAAGGCCCCGCCGTTCGTGACCCAGGGCGCGCTAAACGGCAAGCCCTTTGCCTTCCGCCTGCAGGATGCGCTCCGCAAGGGCCCGGTCGTGCTCTATTTCTATCCCAAGGCCTTCACCAAGGGCTGCACCCTCGAAGCCCATGCCTTCTCGGAAG
>DASTGC010000411.1:0-5099 GCA_035719485.1 Novosphingobium sp. | reverse complement strand
TGGCGATCAACCTGCACATCGGAACGGGCTTCCTGCCGCCACACGCGTCCCTACAGACGCCGATCGATGCGTGGATCACGTCGTTCCCGATGACGATCGCAGCCGCCGCGGCCGACTGGCTGCACCTCGATGCGCTCAATCTCTATCCGTTGAAGATCTCGCTCTCCGAAGGGGGGATCGGCTGGGTGCCCTATTTCCTCGAGCGGGCCGAATATACCCACGTGCACCACAGCGCGTGGACTCATGCCGGCTTCGGCTCACGCACCCCCACCCAGACCTTCCGCGATCACTTCCTGACCTGCTTCATCGAAGACAAGTTCGGCCTGAAGACCCTCGAGGAAATTGGTGAGAAGAACGTCGCGTACGAGTGCGACTATCCGCATTCTGACACCCAGTGGCCGGAGGTTCCGGAAAACTTCATGAAGACCGTTGCCGGGCTAACCGACGAGCAGATCGACCGGGTGAGCCACCGCAACGCGCTGGAATTCTTCGACTATGATGCGATCGGCATCATGGGCGGACGGGCCAACTGCACGGTCGGCGCGCTCAGGGCCCAGGCGAAGCACGTGGATGTCGGCGAAGTGCCGCTGGAGGGCGTTGCGCCAGTCCAGAAGGGCTCGACCCGGCGGGTTAACTCCGGCGACGTAATCGCGATGCAGGCCAAGCTGTTCGCGAAGGACGAGATGTCCGCCGAAGCGTAAGTCCGCTCCTGGCGATCCCGGCAGGTCGAGCGCGACCTTGCCGGGATCGTCAGCCGGTAAGCCCGCCCATTTGCGGGCCGCCCTCGACAGCGATGACCTGGCCGGTAATGTATGAGGCCGCATCGCTCGCAAAGAATACGATCATGTTTGCGAGTTCATCCGGGGTCCCGGGGCGGCGCAGCGGGATGCCCTCCGATATCTTCGCCGGATCGAGCCCCGCCCGCTCCCAGGCCTCCACCGCGCGGGGTGAGGCGATCAGGCCCGGCGCGACACAGTTGCAGCGGATGCCGTAACGCCCCCACTCGTTCGCGGTCACCCGCGTGAACATCTGCACGGCGGCCTTGGCAGCCCCATAATGCGCTCCGCCGCGCACGCCGTTCACCCCTGCCATCGACGAGATGTTGACGATCGATCCGCTGCCCTGCGCCATCATATGGCGCCCTGCCTCGCGCGTGCAGATATAGACCGAGCGGATGTTCAGATCGAACGCGGCATCCCATGCCTTGGTCGGTATCGTCTCGAGGAGCCCCATCCGGGTCCCGCCGGCATTGTTCACGAGCACATCGATCTTGCCGAACCTGTCGACCGCGGCCTGGATCAGGGCGACGCACGCGGCCTCGTCCTTGACGTCGGTGGGAACCGCCAGACAGGGGCGGCCGCCTTGCGCCTCGATCTGCGCCGCGGCCTGATTGAGCTCACCGACAGTCCGGCTGGCGATGACCACGTCTGCACCCAAGCGCGCCAGTTGCAGAGCGGTTGCATAGCCGATGCCGGTTGCCCCACCGGTGACGACGGCCACCTTTCCTGTAAAATCAAACTGTTCCGTGATCATTGGCACGCCTCTCTACCGGTCTCGTCCGGGACCGCTGCTTGTCCTAAGCCCGGGCGGCGGCGATGACCCTGCGGCACTTTTCCGCCGCCTCGAGTACCAGTTCGAGATGCGATTCCCCGGCATGGGCCCGCGCCACCTGCGGAACTTCCATGGAATAAGTCACCCCATCGGGAAGGACCCGGATGATATCGTGCAGGGGAAGTTCGCCGTCGCCCGGAGCAAGCCGGCGGTGGAGGGCTTCCTCCATGTATTTGCCTTCTCCAACCAGCGGCACATCGCAGATCTGGAAATAACCGATCAACTCCGGCTCAACTCCGACCAGCTCCTGGGCACGCTGACCCCGCCGGGTGAAATGCATCGGGTCGATCAACAACTGGGCATCGAGGCCGGCCCCGCGCATCTGGCGGATATCCTCGAGCACGCCCAGCACATCGGCCTGGCACTGGCTGCCATATTCCCACACCACGGTCATGCCTGCGTTGCAGACGATTTCCGCCACCTTGTGCGCCTGCTCAACCTCCCTCGCCCGGTCTTTTTCGAACGATACAATGTTGATCGCACGGCAGCCAAGGTCGGCAAAGGCTTCGACCGTGGGTATGCAGCCGGAGGCTTCCGCATCCGGTTGCAGAACCCATGCCTCGCCTAGCGCGAGGTCGACGCCGGTCGCCGCAAGCCGCTCGCGAACCGACCTGCGCAGCGCAGCATCATCGATGAGCGACCAATGCGCGGCACCGAACGGGTTGTCCCGCAACTCGCTCCAAAGACTAACCGACTGCAGGTTGGCTCGTGCAGCCAGGTCGATAAACTCAGTGGGGAGCATTCCGGACACCGTCAGATGATCCATTCCCAAGGGAATAATGTTCGTTTTGTTCGCCATCCCAATGCATCCCTGCTGTCGTGTGCAGCCCGCCTGAAGCGATGGTGGACTGAAAGAGTCTCCGCTGCAACTGCTCCCTGCGCGCCGCGCCGCTGCAGCAGATGCAGCATTGACACCGCGCACGGGTTAGCGGTGTCGGTAAAGAAGCCCGCCAAATGCCCTTGCTACAAATAAATCGCGAGACGGAGTTTGGCGGACTGCCCCAACTGCCATAAGCTCAAGCGGAATCACCACAGGCGAGCGGCTGCGAACAGCCCGCAAGACGCGGGATCATGCACCTGCTGGCGAGAGGAACCCCATCATGAGCCGAGGCCGATACTAGTGCAGACGCAGGAACGCTCACCCGCTCGCCCGACCCGCGGCTCGGGCACCCAAGCCTGGTATGCTGTATTCGTCCTGCTGTGCGCCTCGATCCTGTCCTATCTGGACCGCGGGATCATCAACGTCCTGGTCACCGACCTGAGGCGCTCGCTGCACCTGAGCGAAGTGCAGATCAGCCTGATCCAAGGCCTGTCGTTCTCTGTTTTCTTCGTCGTGGCTTGCATCCCTGTCGGAAGTCTGGTCGACCGCTTCAGCCGCCGCAACATCATCATCGTCGGTGTGTTCGGCTGGAGCGTGATGACGGCGGCGTGTGGCCTGGCTGACAATTTCTGGCAGCTGTTCCTTGCAAGGGCCGGCGTGGGCATCGGCGAGGCATGCCTGATCCCAGCGGCCTATTCGATGATCAGTGACCTGTTTCCCAGCAGCAAGCGCGGCCGGCCGATGAGCGTGCTCCTGATCGGAATGGCGGTTGGCGCCGCAGCTTCATCGATGATCGGCGGGGCGGTCCTGAAGTTGATGGGAGACCAGTTGACGTTGTCCGTGCCCCTCCTGGGCGAAACGGAAGTCTGGCGGCTGGCGTTTTTCACCGTTGCCATGCCCGGAGCCCTGTGTGTGCTGCTGCTTGCCTCCATCCGCGAGCCTGAGCGCGTGACGACCAGACGCCCGCACGATCAGGAGGGCGGCTTTACCCGGTTTCTCGGCGGGCATTGGCGCACATTCCTACCGCTTTATCTGGGCATCGCCTGCATCTCGGTCCTCTCCTATGCCACAGCAAATTGGGCGCCGACGGCCCTGGTCCGGGTACTTGGGTATAGTCGTGGGGACGCGGGGGTCATGATCGGAGCGATCATGGTGCCGGCCAGCATAATCGGCGCCGGCCTCGGCGGACTGATCGGCGACCGGCTGATCGCCGGCGGGAAAGCCTACGGGCGCCTGCGTGCATGGCTGGGCGGCACCTTACCGATCGTGCTGGGCTGCCTGATGCTGATCCTTGGCGGCTCGCCCTGGGTCTTCCTTGCGGGCTACTTCATCATCGTGGCAACCTCCTCTGCATTCGGGGCGATGAGCTACCCGGCCCTGTACGATTCCCTTCCCGGCCAGTTCCACGGACGGGCCGCCGGGGTGGGCACGCTGTCCGGAAACCTGTTCGGCATGGCCGGTGGCACGACCATGGTGGCGGTCCTCACCGAACACGTGTTCAGGAACGACAGCATGGTGCATTATTCGATGGCGATTGTCGCAGCGGCGGCGGCCATTCTTTCGACATCGCTGGTGGCAATCCAGCTGCGGGGATACGAGCGCTTGCGGAAGACCCTGGCTTCCTCAGCCCAACATTGACTGGAAGCATGGTTTGAGGGGCAGAATGGTCGCCTAGGGGCGCCCAGAAAGAGGCCACTCCGGGCAGTCCGTAATCAACTGCTCGCCACCGCTGACTTCGTCCACGAAGCTGAACTGCTCTTCAAGGCCGACCTGCCGCAGCAGATCGCTTGCCTGCCGCTTCAGGCGTTGATCACACGAGATGTAGAGGTACCCGGAATGGGTCTTCGTCCAGTCCCTGAACTCCAGGATGCTCTCGCAGATGGCGTGCCACGGATAAGATCGGGCATTGAGCGTGAAGATTGCCGAGCTGCGTTCGGGGCGAAGGTCAGTCACTGTCACGCTCACGGCTGGCGGACGCGGAATCCGCGTCCATTTATGCTGGAGTAAAGAAACGCCGAGCCGGAATAAGGTTCCCTCGCAGCCGCCGTCCTCGCTGAATTAGCCGCTGATTTTCCGATGTTTTCGATCCGATTCGGAACGATTGCCCGTAATTCCGGGCCCCGGGATTGCGCCGGAAAGGCGCTCGTGCAGTCGCCGCCAGCTGGCGCCACTCAGGAACTCAGCGGCGACGCTGCACCGGGCATTGGCCGCCAGCTGCCGGCGCAGGGCCGGAGAGTCGATCAGGTTCTCCATGGCCTCGGCGAGCGAGGCTACATCGAGCGGGGGAACGAGCAGCCCGTTGTGGCCATGGACCACGGCTTCCGGAATACCGGCGACCTGACTGGCGATCACCGGACGGCCAAGCGCCAGCGCCTCGATCAGGACCACCGGCAGCCCTTCCATGAAACTGGGCAGGACCAGCGCATCGGCCGCTGCGATTTCGGCCAGGGTTTCCGTGGTGCCGAGGCGTCCGGTGAATCGGACCCGATCGGCGATGCCCAAATTCTCTGCCCTGGCTTTCAGGTCTGCCGCCAGCGGGCCGTGGCCGACTACAGTGAGGGTCGCGCGCGCATTGCGGGACGCCATGGCGAAGGCTTCGAGCAGGCAGGTCTGGCCCTTTTCGGGGGAGAGCCGGCCCACCGAGATCAGGCGCACTTCACCCGCATCG
>DASTGC010000410.1:0-4477 GCA_035719485.1 Novosphingobium sp. | reverse complement strand
GCTTGAGTGCGCCGTCCTCACCCAGCTCCTCAACGTGCATCATGCCCTGCTCGACGCCGGTGATCCGCGCGTTAGTCACCCACTTGATGTGTCGCTGGCGCAGCTCGCTTTCGAGCAGGCCCTTGGTATCGCCCACGCCGTCGAGCCCTAGATGGCCAATATAGGGCTCGGCGGTCACGAAGGTCATCGGCACCTTGTCGCGCAATTTGCGTCGCTTGAGCTCGGTGTCGAGGATCAGCGCGAACTCGTAGGCAGGGCCATAGCACGATGCCCCCTGCGCCGCCCCAACGACGATCGGTCCTGGGTTCTCGCAGAAGCGATCGAAGGCCTTGGCCGCCTCGGCGGCATGGTCGGTTCGGCAGATCGATTGGGTGAACCCGGCTGGTCCCAAGCCCTGGACTTCATCGAAGGCCAGGTCCGGGCCGGTGGCGATCACCAGATAGTCATAGTGGAGCGAGGTGCCGTCGTTCAATTCCACCCGGTTCTCGCCGGGGTGCACGCGCTTCGCGCCAACCGAAGTGAAGCCGATGCCCTTCTTCGCCATGATCGGCGGCAGATGAACCCTGATCGCATCGGGTTCGCGCCAACGCACGGCCACCCAAGGGTTCGACGGCACGAACCAGTAGTCCTCCTGGTCATTGACGACCGTGACCTCGGCCTTGCCCTTCACAGCGTCGCGGATCTCGTAGGCCGCGATGGTCCCGCCGAGCCCGGCACCGAGAATTATGATCTGGGGCAAAGACATGATCGCCTCTCCGCGCTTGGATCGCCCTGCTTCCCCACAACCGAGTCGGCCCGAGTCGATACCGAATATCGGTATTGACTTATATTAAGATATTGCGATATGCAAGCGGCAATGGTAAAGCCTCCGAGTGGAGGCGGCAGCCAAGCGAAAGGCACGAAAAATGTTCGGTTTCGGTAAGGGCAGCGCCCACCAGGAAGTCACTGCCCAGGAGCTCGACTCGCTGCTTCGCGCTGGCGAGGCGCTCGTCGTCGACGTGCGTGAGCGCGACGAGTTTGCCGCGGGCCATATTCCGGGGGCGATCAACCTCCCGCTATCGACCTTCCAGGCCTCGCAGCTACCGCATCCGGCGGGCAAGCGGCTGATCCTCAACTGCCTCGGCGGCAAGCGCTCGGGCATGGCGCTCGACCAGTGCGCCGTGGCCGAGGCCCAGGTCGATACCCACCTTGCCGGCGGGTTTGGGGCATGGGCCAAGGCCGGTCTCCCGGTCGAACTCTGATCCGCTCTAGAGGGGGCAGGCTAATGGCCAGGGCATGGACATCGTCGATGGCAATCGCGGGGGCACTGGCGCTCGCCATGCCGCTGGCTGGCTGTGGCAGCGACGAGCAGGCGGCCACTGCGACGAAGGCGCCCGCTGGCCCCAGACTAACGCTCGCGCCGAGCGATACGGTAGACTGGCAGGACGTCAGCGCCGAGATTGCGACGGTCGATCAGGCCCAGGTCCTCGCCCGCATACCCGGCATCCTCACCACGCTCTCGGTCAAGGAAGGCGACATGGTCAGCCGCGGCCAGGCGATCGGGCGGATCGTCGACAGTCAGCTGGGCTATCAGTCGGGTGCCTACGGCGCCCAAGCCGCCGCCGCCCAGGCCCAGGCAGCCCAGGCGACCGCTGAGCTGGACCGGGTGAAGTTTCTTTACCAGAACGGGGTCTACGCGAAGGCTCGCCTCGATCAGGCCCAGGCCGCGGCCTCCGCCGCACAGGCTCAGGTCCGCGCCGCACGGGCGCAACAGGCTGCGGTCGGAGCCGTCGCCGGACAGGGCACGGTGATTGCTCCGGCCAGCGGGCGCGTGCTGCGCGCCGATGTTCCGGCCGGATCGCCGGTCGCGCCCGGCATGGCCATCGCAGTGATCACCGCGGGGCCGACCGTGGTTCGGCTGGAAATGCCTGAATCGCTGGCGGACAAGGTCCATCCCGGCTCGCGCGTCATGGCCAATGGGCTGGGCACCGGTCGGGTCATCAAGCTCTACCCTTCGGTCAATGCCGGCAAGATCACTGCCGACGTCGATCTCCCCGGGATCGACAACAAGCTTATCGGCCGGCGCGTCCCCGCTCGGGTCGAGACCGGCACGCGCAAGGCCCTGATCGTGCCCGCAACCTACGTCATCACCCGCTTCGGGATCGACTACGTGACCCTGCTCGCCAAGGATGGCAGCGCCGCTCAGGTGCCGGTCCAGACCGCGCCGACCGCCGAACCGGGCAAGGTCGAACTGCTCTCCGGCGCGGCGCCAGGTGACGTGCTCGTCGGGGCACCCGCGAAATGAGCCTCGGGCTCTCGGGCAGGCTGACCCGCGCCACGATCCAGTCGCCGCTGACCCCGCTGTTCCTGCTCGCCGCGATCCTCGTTGGCCTGATCGCGACGATCACCATCCCGCGCGAGGAGGAGCCGCAGATCAAGGTGCCGATGGTCGACATCATGGTCCAGGCGCCGGGCCTTTCCGCGCCGGAGGCGGTGGAACTCGTCGCAAAGCCACTGGAGACCATCGTCAAGAGCGTCGATGGGGTCGAGCACGTCTATACCCAGGCGCAGGACAACGGCGTGATGGTCACCGCCCGGTTCCTCGTCGGCTCGAACCCGGAAGATGCCGCGATCCGGATCAACGAGAAGATCGAAGCCAACAAGGATCGCATCCCGGTCGGCATACCCCCGCCGCAGGTAACCGTGCGCGGGATCAACGACGTGCCGATCGTGGTTCTCACGCTCACGCCCAAACCGGGCGCGGCCGGCCAGTGGAACGACCAGGCGCTCGCGGAACTGGCCGGCAAATTGCGGACCGAGGTGGCCAAGGTCGACGACGTCGGCCTCACTTTCCTCTCCGGCGGCCAGCGCATGGCCCTGCGCATTGTGCCCGATCCCGCGCGGCTCTCGCTCTACCGGGTGCCGGTCGGCAACCTCATCGATGCGGTTTCCCAAGCCAATCGGGCATTCCCTGCCGGAACGGTGCGCGAAGGCGGCCAAGCCGCCCCGGTCGTTGCCGGACAGACGCTGAAGGACGCCCAGGAACTGGGCCAGCTCACGGTGCGCTCGGTCAGCGGGGCACCGGTGCTCCTTTCCGATGTTGCACGGGTCGAGCAGGCGCCGACGCAGGATCAAGCCCGCGCCTGGCGCTGGGCCAAGGACGAGCGCGGTCACTGGTCCATGGCCCCGGCGGTCAGCCTCGCCGTCGCCAAGCGCGCGGGGGCCAATGCCGTGGCAGTGTCCGAAGCCGTTGTCCGCCGCGTGGAGCTGCTCAAGGGCACGCTGATCCCGCCCGGCGTGGATGTGGCGATAACCCGCAACTACGGCGAGAGCGCGAACGACAAGGCCAACGAGCTGATCTTCCACCTCGGACTGGCCACGGTCTCGATCGTCGTCCTGATCGGGTTCGCCATCGGCTGGCGCGAGGCCGGGGTGACCGCGATCGTCATCCCCACCACGATCATGCTCACCATGTTCGCCTCGAACGTGATGGGCTTCACCATCAACCGCGTGAGCCTGTTCGCGCTGATCTTCTCGATCGGCATTCTCGTCGACGACGCCATCGTCATGATCGAGAATATCGCCCGCCACTGGGCGATGGACGACGGTCGCAACCGGATCGATGCTGCCGTGGAGGCCGTGGCCGAGGTCGGCAATCCCACCGTGATCGCTACGCTGACCGTGGTCGCCGCGCTGCTGCCGATGCTGTTCGTCTCGGGGCTGATGGGCCCCTACATGGCGCCAATCCCGATCAACGCCTCGGCGGCGATGATCTTCTCGTTCTTCGTCGCGGTGATCATCGCCCCCTGGCTGATGATCCGCTTCGCGCGGCAAACCCTGGCCCACGGCCATGACGAGCATGGTGGCAAGCTCGGCGCGTTCTATCATCGCTACGCCAGCCGCGTCATCGCTACCAGGCAGAGTGCCCGCCGCTTCCTCATCGCGGTGGGGCTCGCGACGCTGGTCGCCTGCTCGATGTTCTACTTCAAGGCCGTGACGGTGAAGCTGCTCCCGTTCGACAACAAGAGCGAGGTCCAGCTCGTGGCCGACCTGCCCGAGGGCACCAGCCTTGAGGCGACCGCGCGCCTGCTCGAACAGGCCGCCGCCGTTGCGCGATCCGTGCCCGAGGTTATGGCGATGGAGGCCTACGCGGGCACGTCCGCCCCGTTCAACTTCAATGGTCTCGTCCGGCACTACTTCCTGCGCAACCAACCCGAAATGGGCGACCTCATGGTTACCCTCCTGCCCAAGGGCGACCGCTCGCGCTCCAGCCACGACATCGCGGTCGACTTGCGCGAGAAGCTCAGGGCCGTTCCGCTACCCGCCGGCGGTTCGCTCAAGGTGGTGGAAACCCCTCCCGGCCCACCGGTGCTCGCGACGCTGCTCGCCGAAGTCTACGGACCCGACGAAGCGACCCGCCGCAGGACCGCAGAGGAGGTGGAGCGCATCTTCCGCTCGGTTCCCTACATCGTCGATGTCGACAATTCGTTCGGCCAGC
>DASTGC010000409.1:0-3221 GCA_035719485.1 Novosphingobium sp. | reverse complement strand
CCGGAATGATCCAGAGCGCGCCGTCCAGATCGATTTCGCTCCATTCGGCGTGGCGCAGTTCGCCGGGGCGAACGAACACGTGCGGGGCGATTTGCAGGGCCAGCTTGGTAATGCCGCTGCCTTCATAGCCATCGATGGCGCGCAGCAGTTCGCCCACGCGCTTGGGTTCGGTGATTGCGCCGTAGTGCGTCACCTTCGGCGCAGTCAGCGCGCCGCGCAGATCGCGGGTAGGGTCCGACCGCAGGCGCGCGGTGGCGACGGCATAGCGGAAGACCATGCTGGCCAATTGCAAGGTGCGGCGCGCGCTTTCGAGATTGCCCTTGGCTTCGATCTTGCGGACGGCCACCAGCACGTCGGCAGGCTCGATTTCGGCAATGGCCAGCTTGCCGATGCTGGGGTTCAGCAGTGACAGCAGGTATTCGCTGCGCGTGGCCGTTGCGGGCGACCACCCCTTTTCACCGTCCCGCTTGCGCTTGGCGCAATACTCGTTTGCGATGGCGGTGAACGTATCCGCAGCCTGTATGCGCGACCGCACCTTGTCCCGCTGCTTTTCACGTGACGGGTCTTTGCCCTGCGCGATCATCGCCCGCGCTTCCTCGCGCCGCTTGCGGGCATCGCTGAGGCTGAGTTCCGGGTATGATCCGATGGCCAACAGCTTCTCGCGCCCATCGATCCGGTACTTGAGCCGCCAGAGCTTCCCGCCTGCCGGGGTAACCAGCAGGAACATGCCTGCTCCGTCGGCCAGCTTGATCGGCTTGTCGCCGGGCTTCGCGTTGCGGATTCCAATGTCAGTAAGTGCCACGTTCCCGCCAGCCTCTCCGGGAATTCACCCCCACCGGATACCCCCAGTGTTGGGGGTATCGAATTGACCTCTTGCGGATACCCCCCAATCATACCCCCACCGCCGGGCGGCTGGATACGAACGCGGGTGAACGCTTGCGGCCTAATAAGCAGCCAAATACCGTGGTTTTCGGGGGTTTGTCCAGATGAATGCGGACGCAGCTGGACAGGAAGGTGGAGCGGGTAGCGGGAATCGAACCCGCATAGCCAGCTTGGAAGGCTGGTGCTTTACCACTAAGCTATACCCGCAGAGGCGCCGATCGGCTGCCGTGCGGGAGCCGCTTGCCACCGGGGTGATGGCAGAGTCAAGCGTGGCGACTGCTTTCGCAAGCGGGCTGCTGCCGATGATCAGTGTCCGGGGAAGTCCATCAGCGCTTCGACCATAAGGCCGGCATCGCGCAGGCGAGCGGCGCCGTGGAGGTCGGGCAGGTCGATCACGAACAGCGCGTGGGTCACTTCGGCACCGGCATTGCGCAACAGCTGCGCGGCGGCGAGCGCGGTGCCGCCGGTGGCGATAAGATCGTCGATGATCACCACGTTCTGGCCGGGGCGGACGGCTTGGGGATCGATCTCCAGGCGGTCCCGGCCGTATTCGAGGGCATAGTCGACCCCCATGGTCGGCACCGGCAGCTTGCCGGGCTTGCGCACGGGCACGAAACCGAGGCCGAGACTGGCGGCAACCGCCGCGCCGAAAATGAAACCGCGCGCTTCCATGCCGGCGATGAGGCCCGCCCCCGCCGCCCCGGCCCGGTCGGCAAGGTGGCGGACCGATGCCGCGAGACCTGCGCCATGGCCGATCAGGGTGGTGATGTCGCGGAACAGGATGCCTGGTTGAGGGAAATCGGGCACGGTGCGGACGAGGGCCTTCAGCTGGTCAGGTGTCATGGCTGGGCTCCCAGTGTCGGCGCCTGGCCGTTCGGCAGGCTCAGGGCGAGAGGAGGATTTGGTGCGCAACGGGAAAGCCCCCCGCATCGGTGTGATGCGAGGGGCTTTTCCGTTGACAGAGCAATTTCCTTGGCAGGCGTCGAGGCTCAGTGCCCCTTCTTTTCCGCCCAGACGTTACGGTAGGCCATGTAGGCGAGGACCGTGGCGAAGAGCAGGAAGCCCAGCACCGCCCAGCCCGTCTGCTTGCGCTTGTCGAGCTTGGGTTCGGCGGTCCAGATCAGGAAGGCCGAGACGTCCTTGGCCATCTGGTCCACCGTGGCCTTGGTGCCGTCGGAATAGGTCACCTGGTCGTCCGCGGTCAGCGGCTGCGGCATCGCGATGTTTAGGTTCGCGAAGTAGGGGTTGAAGTGCAGGCCGTCCGGGGTCTTTGCATCGGGGAACTGCTTGAGCAGTTCGGCCGGCTGCGGCTGGTAGCCGGTCAGCAGCGAATAGACATAGGCCGGGCCTTCGTGGCGCGCCTTGGTGATCAGCGAGAGATCCGGCGGCGAGCCCTGGCCGGCATAGACGACCGGCGGGAAGTGGTCGGTCGGCAGGCCGTCGTGGGTCTTCACCTCGCCGGTGGCAGGGTTGTAGACCGGAACCTGGACCTTCTTGGCGATCGCCTTCACTTCATCGTCGTTGTAGCCGATGGCCTTGAGATCGCGGAAGGCGACCTGCTTGAGCGCGTGGCAGTTGGAGCAGACTTCGCTGTAGACCTTGAAGCCGCGCTGCAGCTGCTGGTTGTCGAACTTGCCGAAAGCGCCGTCGGACGCGAATTCGACTTCCTTGGGGTGCTTGTGGAACGCCGATTCCACCGTGTGCGGCAGGCCGTCCTTCGAGAGGGCGATGCCACCGAGCAGCAGCGACCAGGCCAGGGCGACCGTGAAGAACAGCCCGACGAGGATGGAGAGGATACGGATCATTGGTCTTCTCTCTTTCCGTCTCAGTGGGCCGCGGCCGGAGCGAGGGCCGAGCCTTCGTCTGCACCGAGGACGGCCTCGGTAATCGAGAAGGGCAGCGGAGCCGGGCGCTCGATCGCCGAGACGATCGGGACGATGATCAGGAAGTGCGCGAAGTAGTAGATCGCGGCCAGCTGACTGATCACAACGTAAGGTTCGGCAGCCGGCGAACCGCCGCAGTAGCCCAGGATCAGCGCGTCGACGACGAGCGCCCAGAAGAACTTGCGGTAGAGCGGGCGGTACGAGGCCGAGCGGACCGGCGAACGATCGAGCCAGGGCAGGAAGAACCAGATGAGGATGGCGCTGAACATGGCGAGAACGCCCATCAGCTTGGCCGGGATGAAGAAGAAGTCCTGGGTGAAGGCCCGCAGGATCGCATAGAACGGCCAGAAGTACCATTCCGGAACGATGTGCGCCGGGGTCTGCATCGGGTTGGCCGGGATGTAGTTGTCCGGGTGGCCGAGGCTGTTCGGGAAGAAGAACAGCACTGCGCAGTAA
>DASTGC010000408.1:0-3323 GCA_035719485.1 Novosphingobium sp. | reverse complement strand
TCACCGCCTCGCCGGTGACATCAATGTCGAGAACATTGGCATCTGGCAGGAGCGGCTTGTCCGCCAGCGCGGTGCGGACTTCGATCACGCTGGATCCGGTCTTGAGCCCCTCGGGGGTATCGACCTCTACCGTCAGCCGGTAGCGATAGGTCGGCAGGCTGTTGCCGAACATGCCACAGCCGGGAAGCATAAGGGCAAGCGCACCCGCCAGCCCGCCAAGAACGCTACGCCGCATCATTCCGCATCAGCCCGCGTGCCAATTACGGTCACAGGTCCGAAAACCCCGGAATTGCCTGCCCAGAAATTACGACGACAGTTTACCAAACGCTCCAAACCCCGCCCCCCTGACAAGCATACCTTTCCTACTCCCGCGCGATCTGTCAAACCGCCTCCCGCTCTTTGATCCCGTGAACGCCGAAGGCCAGCCGATCGCCACGTTGCCCGAAAGAAAAACCGGGCCGGGTTTCTTCGCTTGAACGGTGTCAACTTCGTCAACTTGGCGGCTGTCGCGCCCGCTACTCCGCCGCTTGCGCCAGGTGCCACTGCGGCACCGGATCGCTCGCCATGAGCCGGGCGGCTTCGGCGGAGATGTAGTCGCGGGTCATGGGCAGGGCGGACTGGCGCTTTACGGTCTGGAGGTGGAAGTTGACCATGTCCTCGTTGCGGAAGGCCTGTTCGGCGCCGGCGAGGTAGAACTGCCATTTGCGCAGGAGGCGCTCATCATAAAGGCGCACGATCTCGGCGGCATGGAGATTGGTGCGGTTGTACCATTCGTGCAGAGTGAGTGCGTAATGGTAGCGCAGAATCTCGATGTCGCCGAGTTGCCATCCGGTATTTTCCAGCGCGGTGACCAGTTCGCTCATGGCGGGGATGTAGCCGCCGGGGAAGATATGCTTGCGGGTCCACGCGTCGGTCCGGCCGGGCCCGCCGGTGCGGCCGATCGTGTGGGTGAGCATCACGCCGTCATCGGCGAGCAGGTCATGGGTCTTGCCGAAGTATTCGCCGAAATTGCCGGCTCCGACGTGCTCGATCATGCCGACACTGGTGATGCGGTCGAAGGTGCCGGTCACATCGCGATAGTCGGCCAGCTGGAACTTGACCCGGTCCGCCGCGCCCGCCGCTGCGGCGCGCTCGTTGGCGAAGCGCACCTGGTCGGGCGCCAGGCTCACGCCCAGGACCTCGCAGCCATAGTGCCGGTTGAGGTAAAGCCCGAGGCCGCCCCAGCCGCAGCCGATGTCGAGCACGCGCATTCCTTCTGCCCTGCGCGGGAGGTTCAGCTTGGCCGCAATCAGGGCCTTCTTGTCACGCTGCGCCTGCTCAAGGGTTTCGTCGGGCGAGCGCCAGAATGCCATGGTGTATTGCCGGTCCTCGTCGAGAAACAGCTCATAGAACTGACGGGTCAGATCGTAATGATGCCGGGCATTGCGGCTGGCGCGGCGGCGATCGTTCGCCTGATCGAGCCGCCACAGCGCCTTGTCGGCCAGTCGCCGCCACCGGCTGGGCGTATCTAGACCTCCAGCGCGAGAGGTATTGCCCGTGATCAGCAGGACCATGTCGCGCACGTCGTGTGGTGGCTCGACGACGAGGTGGCCTTCCATATAGGACTCGCCGGCGCCAAGCTGGGGATTGCGGATTATCCGAGCGGCAGTGCCCGGCTGGGTGAACCGGATCACGATCGGCGGTTCATCTCCCTGACCGAACTCATGACGCGAGCCGTCGTGATCGATGATGCTGAGGCGGCCTTCGCGAATGACCGAGCGCAGCAACTTTTCCAGTAGCCACATGCGGTGCGTTCCCCTGAGTCCGAGATGCCTGCCCCTGATCGAGCCTGCAAACGAACGGATGCATCAAGAGTTCCGTTGGCGACTACAGTAGCTTAGTTGAGCCCGCGGGCAAGATAGAGCACATCGCGGCTCTGCCGCATCAGGTGCTGGCCGGAATCCACGTAGAGAACGGTGCCGCTCTCCAGCCAGCCCTGGCCGAGGAACAGCGCGGCATCGGCAAGCTCCCGGGCGTGATTCAGCCGGCCCAGCAGGTTCATCCGACCGCTGATTTCGTGTTCTTCGGCGGCTTGGTCATAGCTGGGCAACATGGCGCCCGGCGCCATTCCATAGACCCGGTCGCGCGGATCGGGTGCGGCCATGGCTTGCATCCGCATGGCGGCCTCCAGGGCTGCCTTTGCCATGGTGTAGGAGAAGAAGTCCGGATTGATGTTCCTGAGTTTCTGGTCGAGTACGTTGATCACCCGGCGACCACCGCCGGCCCGGGCGAGGCGCAGGAACGCACTGGTCATGCGGGAAGGGCTTTCGGCATTCACCGCCATGGCTTCTGCCAGGACCGCGTGGTCGATCCCCTCCGCATCGTCATTGCGGAAGACCGCCGCGGAATTCACGAGCATGCGCCAGTTGGGCAAGCGCGCAGCAAGGTCGGCGATCATGCCTTCGGCTGCGGCGGGGTCGGACAGTTCGCACTGCGCTGTTTCCGCGGAAGGCAAGGCCACAGCCAGCGCCTCGGCATCGCCGCGTGAGTTCCCATAGTGGATGACAACGTGCCAGCCAGCCTTGGCATAGGTCCGGCATATTAGCGCGCCGATGCGTTTCGCGCCGCCGGTTACGAGGATAGCTGGCCTGACCATGAGGCCTTTCAAGCACAGCAGTGCGCGCGGGGGAAGGGCTTTGACTGACAAACCAAATAGGTTAAAGTGTTTTCCTACACAATGCAGAATCGGCATCAACGGCGAATCACTCCTGGGAGCGTCCGACATGCCCAATCCGCAGATCCAGTTTCCTGCCAATTTCACCACTGCCAGCGCCATTGCCTTCACCAACCCGGATGGGACGGTTCAGCTGGTTTCGGCCGACAATCCGCTGCCGACGGCAGGCGGCGGAAGCGGCGGAACGACTGGCGGACTCACCGATGCGCAACTGAGGGCAACGCCGGTTGCGGTCAGCCTGTCCTCCTTCGGCGGCGTGACCGATGTCCAGCTGCGCGCGGCTCCGCTGCCTGTGAGCATATCCAATCCCAGTGGGCTCACGGACACGCAGCTTCGCGCTGCCCCGGTTTCCGTCAGCCTGTCGAGCTTCGGCGGCCTCACCGACGTGCAGCTACGGGCAGCGCCGGTGCCGGTGAGCCTGTCGTCGTTCGGCGGGGTCACGGATACCCAGTTGCGTGCCGCGCCGGTCCCGGTCAGCCTCCCCAGCTGGGACGGCCTGACGGATACGCAGCTTCGTGCCTCCCCGGTGAACGTCAGCCTGTCTAGCTTCGGCGGCCTGACCGACACCCAGTTGCGGGCGGCCCCGGTGTCGGTGTCCCCGGATGCGGTG
>DASTGC010000407.1:0-5380 GCA_035719485.1 Novosphingobium sp. | reverse complement strand
ATGGGCGAGGTCCTGGCCGAGACCGACCTGCCGGAGGGCGCTTTCTCCATCCTCCCCGCCAGCCGCGACGGCGCTGACCTGTTCACAACCGACGAGCGGCTCAAGCTTCTCTCCTTCACAGGCTCGCCCGATGTGGGCTGGGCGCTGAAGGCGAAGGCGGGGAAGAAGAAGGTCGTCCTCGAACTGGGCGGCAACGCCGCGGTCGTGGTCGACAAGGATGCAGACCTCGATCATGCGCTCGCCCGGATCGTCTTTGGCGGCTATTACCAGTCCGGCCAGTCCTGCATCCACGTCCAGCGTGTGATCGTTCATGATGAGATCTACGACCGCTTCCGCGACATGTTGGCTGCCAAGGTGAAAACCCTCGTCTCGGGCGATCCCAAGGACCGCAACACCTTCATCGGTCCGATGATCTCGCAGAAGGAGGCACGGCGGCTCAAGGGCTGGGTGGATGAGGCCGTGGCGGGCGGGGCAAACCTGCTGGCCGGCGGCGGCTGCGAGGGCGCCATGCTCGAGGCCACGCTGGTCGACAATTGCAGCCGTGACACCTCGCTCTATCGCGAGGAAGCCTTCGGCCCCGCGGTAATCCTGTCCCGCTTCACCAGCTGGGACGAGGCGCTGGCTGAAGTGAACGACAGCAAGTTCGGCCTGCAGTGCGGCCTGTTCACCCGCGACCTCCACAAGGTGATGAAGGCCTGGGACAAGTGCGAGGTCGGTGGCGTCGTCGTTAACGACGTCTCGTCCTACCGGGTCGACAACATGCCCTATGGCGGGGTCAAGGATTCCGGCCTCGGCCGGGAAGGCATCCGCTTCGCCATGGAAGACATGACCGAGATCCGGAACCTGGTAATCCGCCGCGACATGTGACGCGAAGGCCTGCGTCTCCTACTCCGTTCCTCCCGAGCGAAGTCGAGGGACTAGGCCGAGCGTTAGCGAGGCAGCGGCAGTTCCGTTTCTCGCTACGCTCGAACTAGTCCCTCGACGGTCGCCTGCTGGCGCAGGCTGCTCGGGAGGAACGGTTCAGCAGGGGTGAAGACCCCTACAGATCCTCCAGCAGCAGGATATCGATCTCCATCGTCAGCTTCTGCTCGGGCAGATGCTGGTGGCTGACTTCGCGCACCTGGGCATCAGCGACGATGTGCCCGGGAATGTCGAATTCATGCTCCGGCAATTGCTCGATGACCGCATCGGCTGCGGAAATTGCGTCAGGGCCGACGAAGACGAGCGCGATTGTGTGGCGCGTGCCGGAAAAAGTCACGCTTGCCCAGGGGCGCTCGTCGTGGCGGACGAGGTCGCCGTGCCCACCGGCCAGCTTCAGCACCTGCCCGAGCAGTCGCATCCAGTTGCCGCGATGGGGGCGGCGGGTAGCCGGTCGGATCGCCGCCTTTAGTTCGAGTGCGGCGCGGGGTTCATGCAGCATGCGGGTTACTCCGATAGGTGTTCATGAAATGTTCTACCCGATCCGCAGTGTAATCGCGGGGGATACGGCCATTGCGAAGATCCTGGACAAACCGCGGATCGTGCGTGGCGAGGCGCCCGAACTTGGTCCACGGCATCCCGGTCTCTCGCAAAAAACGTTCGATCTTTAAGAGCAGCATGGTGAAACTTGGCTCCGACTCGCTGGCTGTGAAACGATTACATCATGGTAGATTTCCTACTTGTCTAGGAAAAATACATCGCCTATGTAGGATTCATGGTTACTGCAGATCCCCGCGCCCGGCTGCTTGCCTTGGCCACCGAACAGGGCGTCAGCCTTGCCGCCCTGTCTGCCTTGATTGGCAGGAATTCAACGTATTTGCAGCAGTTTGTGCGAAAGGGTAGCCCGCGCAAGCTTGAAGAGCGGGATCGCCGCAAGCTCGCTGAATTCCTTGGCGTTGCCGAGAGCGAACTGGGTGCGCCAGAGGGGGTGTCGTATAAATCCTCTCCTTCTCCCAATAACTTGGCTGGTAAACGCGGCATCGGAGAAATCTGGTTGGATATTCCTCGCCTCGCGGTCGAAGCCTCGGCCGGTCCCGGCGCCTTTCCGGGCGAGGACGAGGCGGTTGGCGCTCTGCGCTTCTCGGGAACGTGGCTGCGCCAGCAGGGCTTTGAACCCGGCCAGCTTAGCGCGATCCTGGTTGCCGGCGATTCGATGGAGCCGTTGCTGCGCGACGGCGACGAGATCCTTGTCGACCGTACCCCGCGCCCGTTGCGCGATGGTGTTCATGTGGTGCGGGTCGGCGATGCGCTGATGGTCAAGCGGGTGCAGACCGGGATTCCCGGGCGCGTGGTGCTGGAAAGCCAGAACCCCTCCTACCGGCCGATCGAACTGCCGAGCGCGGAGGTCGAGATCGTCGGCCGGGTGGTCTGGAAGAGCGGGCGTCTTTGACCATTGATTCGTGCGCGCGCAGGCTCCATCTGCGCTGGTCATGACCACGACCGAGACCAAGGGCCTACCGCTGCGCGCGGCGATCGTGCCCGTCACGCCTTTTCAGCAGAACTGTTCGTTCCTGTGGTGCACCAGGACCATGCGCGGTGTGCTGGTCGATCCGGGCGGGGACCTGCCGCGCCTGAAGGAGGGGGTCGAAAAGGCGGGAATCGAGGTTGAGAAGATCCTGGTGACCCATGGCCACGTCGATCATTGCGGCATGGCCGGCGTTCTCGCCCGGGACCTTGGTGTTCCGATCGAGGGCCCACACGAGGACGACCGGTTCTGGATCGCGCAATTCACCGGGTCGACCTATGGTCTCGAATCCGAGGTGTTCGAGCCTGATCGCTGGCTGGTCGATGGTGACAAGGTTACCTTCGGGGAAATTGAGTTGGACGTGATCCATTGCCCGGGGCACACGCCGGGGCACGTGGTGTTCCATCACGCTCCATCGCACCTGGCGGTGGTCGGCGACGTCCTGTTTGCCGGCTCCATTGGCCGAACCGACTTCCCCCGGGGCAATCACCAGGACCTCATCGATTCGATCACGCAGAAGCTATGGCCGCTCGGCGACGATACGACCTTTATCCCCGGCCACGGCCCGACCAGCACCTTCGGCGAGGAACGGCGCAGCAATCCGTTCGTGGCGGATCAGCGGTTCGGCTGAGCCCGGTGTCGCCCCGGCGAAAGCCGGGACGATCGGTCATTCACATCATCTTCAGCGCGATCAGCACGGCGACCACGGCCAGCGCCAGCGTCACCAGCATGTTGATCAGGGTTCCGACCATACGGCCCTTTTCCAGTGAGCCGCCATCCATGCCCAGGGCATGCGCCACCCGACCGAGCATGTAGATCGCGCCCACCGGCGCCAGCCACTGGCCCCCCTTGCCGGTCGCCTCGATCAGGCCCAGCAGAACGAGCACTACGGGCACGTGCTCGGCAAAATTGAGCTGGGCGCGCATGCGTCGCTGCAACTGTTCGTTGCCGCCGTCGCCCACCGAAACGCCGTGCCGGTGGCGCAACTGGCCGATGCGGATGCCCAGCCAGAGATTGATGATGGCCGCCGCCGCGGCAAGGCTGAGCGTGGTTTGCAGGATCATATGCTTTCTCCCCTCCGTTGTCGCAGCAGGTGCTAGCCCGCGAATGCTTGCAACGCACGCCAAAATCGCTATAGGCGCGCCTTCGCTCCGCAGGTCCGCATTAGGGTGGCCGCGGTTCTCGCTATACAGTGAATTCAGGAAACAGGTGCCGACATGGCTGTCCCCAAGAGAAAAACGACCCCGTCCCGCCGGGGCATGCGCCGCAGCCATGACGCGCTGACCGCCGCCGCCTTTCACGAGTGCTCGAACTGCGGCGAACTGAAGCGCCCGCACAACCTGTGCACAGCCTGCGGTCACTACAACGGTCGCGAGATCGTCGCCGTCGGCCTCTGAGCCGCAACGCCGCGAGGTTGGGGGGATGAGCCTGCCGCGTATCGCTGTCGATGCGATGGGCGGCGACGTAGGCGTGCGCGTCATGATCGAAGGCGCGGCGCTGGCGCGTCGCCGTCACGATCAGTTCAAGTTCCTGCTGGTGGGCGACGAGGCGCAGATCTGCGCCGCGCTCGAAAATCATCCCAATCTGCGCGCCGCCTCGGAAGTCCTCCATGCCCCCGATGCGATCAGCGGCGAGGACAAGCCCAGCCAGGCCCTGCGCCGCGCCAAGACCACCTCGATGGGCATGGCGGTCGATGCGGTGAAGCGCGGTGATGCCGGCGCCGCCGTTTCCGCAGGCAACACCGGCGCGCTGATGGCGATCTCCAAGCTCGCCCTCCGTACCCTGCCGGGGATTGACCGCCCCGCGCTCGCCGCCCTGCTGCCGACGCTCGGCGACAATGATCTGATCATGCTCGACCTCGGCGCTAATACCGAGTGCGATGCCCGCAACCTCGTTCAGTTCGCGATCATGGGCGCGGCCTATTCGCGGATCGTCACTGGGCTTGATTCGCCGCGAGTGAAGTTGCTCAATATCGGCACCGAGGACATCAAGGGCACTGACGACCTGCGCCTTGCCGCCACCGAGCTCAAGGCCGCTGCCGACCAGCTGGCCATGAGCTTCGAGGGCTTCACCGAGGCCGACAAGATCTGCCGCGGCGATGTCGACGTGGCGGTGACCGACGGCTTCTCCGGCAACGTCGCCCTCAAGGCCGTCGAAGGTACCGCCCGGTTCGTGGCGGACCTGCTCCGCCGCTCCTTTGCCTCGTCGCTGCGCTCCAAGATCGGCTTCCTGATCTCTCGGCCGGCGACCGAGCTGCTCAAGCACCACCTCGATCCCAACAATCACAACGGCGCCGTCTTTCTCGGCCTCAATGGCGTGGTGGTGAAGAGCCATGGCAGCGCCAATGCTGCCGGTGTCGCCAACGCCGTTGCCGTGGCCGCCCGCCTGCTCGAAGACGACCTCACCCAGCGGATCGGGGCCGACCTTGCCCGCGTGGGCGCCGATGGTCTGCTCCATACCGCCCGCACCGGCTCCAGGAAGCGCGAAGGAATTGCCGAATGAGCTCCGGATCCATTCGGCGTTCGGTGCTTGTCGGAACCGGTTCCGCGCTCCCGACGCGCTGCGTCAGCAATGCCGAGCTGGCAGACAAGGTAGATACCACCGACGAGTGGATCGTCGAGCGGACCGGCATCCGCCAGCGCTACATTGCCGGTGAGGGGGAAACCACCAGCTCGCTCGCGATCGGCGCGGCGAGGGCTGCCTGCGCGGCGGCTGGCGCGGATCCGGCGAGCGTTGACCTCATCGTGCTGGCAACCGCCACGCCGGATCAGACCTTCCCTGCCACGGCCACCCAGGTCCAGGATGCGCTCGGCGCCAACGGCGGCATTGCTTTCGATGTCGCGGCGGTCTGCTCGGGTTTCCTCTACGCGGTGGGTGTGGCCGATTCCATGTTGCGCTCCGGGATGGCCCGGCGTGCGCTGGTGATCGGCGCTGAAA
>DASTGC010000406.1:0-8224 GCA_035719485.1 Novosphingobium sp. | reverse complement strand
TCATCCGTCTCGACCGGGTCTGTGCGGGCGAACGCAGCTGGTCGGTCGAGGCCCGCCGCGCCGGACGCGGCGATGACTTCCTGATCTGGCAATTCACCGAATTGACCGCTGCCGACCCCGCAGATGAGCTCGCCCGCCAGCTGGGCGGAAAGACTGGTAGGGCATTGGCCAAGGCTGGCATTTCCGCGGCCATTGTCGCTGCCGATGGGCGGATCATGGCCGCCACCAGCGGCTTTGCCGAGCGGGCGACCGGCGATCCTGCCGCAGCGCTCGTCGGCGTGGAATTCGTCTCGCTGCTGCGGCAGGACGAACACGACCGTATCTCATGGGAGCGGGACGGCCTGCGCGGGGCCCCGCTGACCATGTACTACGTGCCGGTGGCCGACCCGGACCTGGCCCAGGCGCCCAATGCGGAATCGACCGCGGCCCTCATGCTGCTGGTGGATTCGGGTATGGGCCTTGGCGCAGGGGCCAGTACGGCCGAGGGGCATGCCGCCGTTCCGCACCTCGAAGCCTTGCTGGCGCAGCTGCCGCTGGGCCTCGCGATGGCCGACCGCGACGGGCGCTTGCTGTTTGCCAACGCGGCCTTCATGCGCGCGGCGGGTCAGGAGAACGAACTTCCGCCGCCGTTTCCGTCAGACCTCGTGGTGCGCGAAGACAAGGCCGCGCTGTCGGACGCTGTGCGCCGCCATGCGCAAGGTCCGGCCGCGGCGGGGGACATTGCCGTGCGGCTCAAGAGCCAGCCTGAGGACCCTGTCTCGCTGAGCCTCGCCACTGTGCGCGGCCTGGGCGAGGCGGCGGTGCTGCTGGGGCTGACTGATACCACCGAGGAGACCCGGCTCAAGCGGCAGGTCGCCCAGGCAACCAAGATGCAGGCGGTGGGGCAGCTCGCTGGCGGCGTGGCGCACGATTTCAACAATGTCCTGACAGCGATCCTTGGCACCTGCGACCTCATGCTCCTGCGCCACACGCCGGGGGACAGCGACTACGACGATATTCAGCAGATCCGCGCCAATTCGAACCGCGCGGCCTCGCTTACCCGCCAACTCCTCGCCTTCTCGCGCCAGCAGACCCTGCGCCCGCAGGTCCTCCAATTGCCCGACGTGGTTTCCGATGTCTCTCAGATGCTTAAGCGCCTGATCGGCGAGAAAATCCGTTTCGAGGTGCGCCATGACCGCGACCTTGGACCGGTCCGCGCCGACCCGACGCAGCTCGAGCAGGTCATCGTCAACCTCGTGGTCAATGCCCGCGACGCGCTGATGACCAAGGTGGAGAGCGGCACCCGGCCCGAAGGTGCGCGGCTCACCATTACAACCCGCAAGGTGACGAGCGCCGACGTGCGTGCCATGCGCTCGGAAATCCTGCCGCAAGGCGATTATACGGCGCTGATCATCGACGATACCGGCAGCGGCATCGCGCCCGATCACCTGGGCAAGATCTTCGAGCCGTTTTTCACCACCAAGGAACAGGGGCGCGGCACGGGGCTTGGCCTTTCCACCGTTTACGGCATCGTCAAGCAATCGGGCGGGTTTATCTTCGCCGAGAGCGAGGTCGGCAAGGGCACCCGCTTTTCGATCTACTTCCCGGTCCATCATGGCGCCGCTCCCGTCCCGGCGGCGGCAAAGCCGGAGGAGCCGAGCAAGTGGTCGGGGGGCGGCAGGATCCTGCTCGTGGAAGACGAGGAATCGGTCCGCGCCGTTGCCGAACGCTCGCTGACACGGCAAGGCTACGAAGTGACTGCTGCGGGAGACGGCGAAGAGGGGCTCGAATATGTCCGGCTGGGGCGGCGGTTCGACCTGGTGGTGAGCGACGTCGTCATGCCGGTGATGGACGGGCCCGCGATGGCCCGGGCGATCCGCGAAATCGCGCCGGACATGCCGGTGCTGTTCATGTCCGGCTATGCCGAGGAACAGCTGCGCAACGAAATCGATCTTGCCAACATGCATTTCCTGCCCAAGCCGTTTTCGGTCCAGCAGATCACCGACAAGGTGCGCGAGGTATTGGGAACGGTAAAGGGATAGGGGCTGGAGTCCGTCCAGATGGGACCTCAACCCGCGGTTTCGGTCCCTCCCGCAGGACGAACGGGGCTTCGGTCTCATTTCTGCCGGTGCCCGGAGGCAGACCATCCGTTGGTCCAGAGGAGCTGGTGAAGCCGCAGCAGAACCGCCTTCTCGAAGAACCCCCTACTCCGCCGCCGCGAGCAGTTCCTCCGCCCCGCCCAGATCGACGCTGACCAGCCGCGAGACACCCTGTTCGACCATGGTGACGCCGAACAGGCGGTGCATCCGGCTCATCGTCACCGCATTGTGGGTGACAATCAGGTAGCGCGTCTCGGTCTGCTGGACCATGGCTTCGAGCAGGTCGCAAAAGCGCTCGATATTGGCATCGTCGAGCGGGGCGTCGACCTCGTCGAGGACGCAGATCGGCGCCGGGTTGGTGAGGAACAGGGCGAAAATCAGGGCGATGGCGGTGAGCGCCTGTTCGCCGCCCGAGAGCAGGGTCAGCGATTGCAGGCGCTTGCCCGGGGGCTGGGCAAAGATTTCGAGACCGGCCTCCAGCGGATCATCGGAATCGACTAGCGCGAGGTGCGCCTGTCCACCCTGGAACAGGCGGGTGAACAGGTGGCGGAAGTGGCCGTCGACCGCCTCGAAGGCGGCGCGCAGGCGTTCACGGCCTTCGCGGTTGAGGTTGCCGATCGAGCCGCGCAAGCGGTTGACCGCCTCGGTGAGTTCGGCCTGTTCGGCGACGCTTTCGCCGTGGCGGTCCTCGGCTTCCTTGAGTTCCTCGGCGGCGACGAGATTGACCGGACCGATCCGCTCGCGCTCGGCAGTGAGGCGGTCCATTGCGGCGGCTTCGTCGGTAGCGCCATGGACCGCGTCGGCGGCGAAGGCGAAACGTTCGGGCAGGAGCGGCGGCGGACACTGGAAGCGTTCGCCGGAGATGCGGGTCATTTCCACCCGGCGCTGGTCCTCGTTCTCGGCGCGGGCGGCAGCGCCGGCGCGGGTTTCACGGGCGAGGGCAAGGGCTTCGGTGGCGGCGGCGAGGATCCTGTCGGCCTCACCCTGCGCGGCAGCGGCCTGCTGCACCTGTACCTCTGCAGCGCCCAGTTCCGCGGTGAGCCGCAGGCGGGTCTCTTCGGCTGCGGCGATCTCCGCTTCCAGCGCCGGGGGCTTGGCGGCAACGACCGCGCGCTCCTCGGCAATTTCGGCAACGCGCCGGTCCATCTCGGCAAGGCGGTTGGCGGCATCCCCCGCGCGGCCCTGCCAGCCCCGCACCTCGGCGCGCTGGGCAGCGACGCGTTCACGGGCGACGGCCTGCTGCTGGTCATGGCCGGCAAGGGCAGCGTGGGCCGACTGGAGGGCCAGGCGGGTGGCATTGTTGCGATCCTGCGCAGCGGCAAGGGCGGCGCGGCCCGTAGCAGGATCGGGCAGGGCGGCGCGGCGGGCTTCGGCCTCGGTCACCTCGGCGGCGGCGTCGGCGACCTGCTCGGCAAGGTCTTGCGCGGCGGCGGCGAGTTCGGCGCGGCGGGCGGCGAGACGGGCCCGGGCGGCCTCGGCCTGATCGAGCGCGCGCAGGGCGCTGCGTTCGCGCTCGGCGCCGCCGGCGAGGCTGCGTTCGGCGGCGATCAGTTCGGTTTGCAGCGCAGCGAGCGCGGCGGCGCTGGTGGTTTGCGCCTGTTCGGCAGCCGCGGCGGCGGCGCGCAGGGCGGGGACCTGCGCATCGAGCGCGGCGAAGCGGTTATCCGCCTCCAGCCGCGCGGCCTCGGCGGCGCCTTCGCCGCGCGCGATGAAGCCGTCCCAGCGGCGCAACAGGCCGTTGAGGGTGACCAGCCATTCGCCGGGCTGGAGCGCGCGGCCATCGTCCTCGGGCGCGACGTGGACGAGGGCGAGGCGGGCTTTCAGTTCATCCGGGCAGGCCGGGACATGGGCGGCAAGGCTCTGCGCAACCGGCGCCGGGACAGGGGCGCCGGTCCAGAAGCGGCCTTCGCTGCCGGGCGCGGGGGTGCCGAGGCCGGACTTCGCGTCGCGGCCGAGGACGGCGGCGAGCGCGCGTTCATAGCCCGGCTCGGCGCGGACCTTGTCGAGCGCAGTCGGCAGCCCGTGTTTGGCGCTGGCTTGCCTGGCTCGGGCTTCGCGGTCGCGTGTGAGGGCGGTCCATTCGCGTTCGACCCCGGCGAGGTCGGCGCGAGCGGCGGATAGGGCGCTGGCGGACTCGTCGCGCGCGGCGGTGAGTTCTGCCTTGCGCGCTTGGCGGGCTTCGAGGTCGGCACGCAGCTCGGCCAAACGGACGGTGGCCTCGTCGCGCTCGGCCAAGGCCGCAGCTACGGCAGAATCGGGATCGCTTTCGCGGGTGAGGGCAGCGCGCAGCTCGTCCTGCCGGCGGACATCGGCTTCAAGACGGGCGACGCGGGCGCGTGCCTGGGCGACTTCGGCTTCGGCCACGCGCCATTCGGCATCGACGCCGGCCTGTTCTGCGGTCGCCTGGGCCAGGGCGAGTTCGGCATTGCGGGCGGAGGCTTCAGCCTTCTCGACAGCGAGAGCGAGGGTCGGTCGCTCGACCGCGGCTGCTTCGAGCGCGGCCTCACCGGCGGCAAGATCGGCATCCAGCCGGGCGAGGGCGGCGCCTGCATCACGCGTCAATCGGTCGGCATCGCCCTTGTCGTCGTCGAGCTGCCGGCGTTGGCGGTCAAGGTCGGCGAGGCGCTGCTCGGCGGCTTCAAGTTGGCCGGCTAGGGCCGCAAGGCGGTGGGCATGGGCCGAGGCGTCGTCGCGCCGGTCGGCGAGTTCGTCGCGTGCTTCGGCAAAGGCTTGCGCGGCGTCATGCTGGCGCTTCTGCGCCTCGGCAGCGAGGGCCTGGGCGGTGGCGACCGCCTCTTCGGCGGCTCGTGCCTCTGTCCGGGCAGCCTCGGCGGCAGCGGCGGCATCGCGCCACCGGGCGAAGACGAGGCGGGCCTCGGCCATGCGGATCTTGTCGGAGACGGCGGTATAGCGTTCGGCGGCGCGGGCTTGCCGGCGCAGGGTGCCGATCTGCTGATCGAGCTGGCCGAGCAGGTCTTCCAGCCGGGCGAGGTTGGCCTCGGTGGCGCGCAACTTCTGTTCGGCATCGCGGCGGCGCACGTGCAGGCCCGCGATTCCGGCGGCTTCCTCCAGCATCTGGCGGCGTTCGGCCGGCTTGGCGGCGATGACGGCGGCGATGCGGCCCTGGCTGACGAGGGCCGGACTGTGCGCCCCGGTGGCGGCATCGGCGAAGACGAGGGCGACATCCTTGGCCCGCACGTCGCGCCCGTTGACCCGGTAGGCGCTGCCGGCGCCGCGTTCGATCCGGCGGACGACTTCAAGCTCTTCCCCCCCGCTGTCGCTGGCGTGGAGGACGACTTCGGCGAAATCGCGCGCCGGGCGCTGCGTGGTCCCGGCGAAGATCACGTCTTCCATGCCGCCGCCGCGCATCGACTTGGGGCTGGACTCGCCCATGACCCAGCGGATCGCTTCGAGCAGGTTGGACTTGCCGCAGCCGTTGGGGCCGACGACGCCGGTGAGGCCGGGTTCGATGCGCAGCTCGGCAGGCTCGACGAAGCTCTTGAATCCGCTGAGCTTCAACCGCCTGATCTGCATTGCGGCCCCCCTGGCCTCCGGCTCCGCGCTTACCGGACGCCCATGCCCTCGATCTTGGCCTTCAGTTCCTCCCAGGTCGAGGTGCCGATCTTCTCGCCATTGACGAGGAAGGTCGGCGTGCCTTCGATCTGGTACTGGTTGCCCTGATCGGTAGTGTTCTTGGCCATCTGCGCGGCCAGCTTGGTATTGGCGAGGCAGGTCTTGGCCTGGGCTGCGGGGATGCCGCGGGCAGCGAAGAACTGCGGCAGGCCGGCGACCTCGGCAATCGCCTGGAAGCGCTGGGCGTCGGGCGCTTTCATGGCGGCCTGCATCTGGGCGTCCTTGCCTTCGATCCCGCCGAAAATCGCCTTCTGGTTGGCGAAGACCTGCTCGGTCTGGCCGAAATAGGTGACGGGACCGGAGCAGGAGGCCATCAGGCCGAGCGTAAGATCGAGCGCATCGCGAACGAAGTGACGGAATTCATAGGAAACCCGGCCCGAGGCGACCCACTGGTCGCGGATCGTGGCCGAGCCCTTCTCCGAAAATTCGCCGCAGTGGGGGCAGGTCAGCGAGCCGTATTCAACGAGCTTGATCGGCGCATCGGGGTTGCCCATGCGGTATCCGCCCTCGGGCGTTTGCACGACCTGGTCGGCCCAGGCCTTGCCGGCGGGGGCGGCGACCTTGGGCAGCGGGGTGGCCACGGCGCCGGCGCCGCCAGACGCGCCGGGTTCATCCTTCTTGCAACCGGCGAGACCGAGCGCCAGCGGCGCAATCAGGCCAAGGAGCAGGGCAGGGCGGGCGGTCTTGCGGAGCATGCGGCGAATCCTTTGCGAACTTGCGGGAAATGCTAGCCGCGCGCCCGGCGCGGCGGAATAGAGCGCGTGATTGAGCGGCGGAAAACTTGGGTGCCGCCGGGCGACGATTTACTTTGTTGCGGCGGCCAGCGCCGGCTGGAGCGTGGCCCAGTCATGCGCGGGCTGGAGTTGGCCGTTGATCAGGAAGGAGGGCGTGCCTTCGAGCTTGAGTTCATCCATCGCCTTGCGGTTTTCCGCGGCGAGGGACTTGGCCAGGGCCTCGTTGGCGAGGCAGCGATCGAGTTCGGCACGGCTGTAGCCGCGCGCCTCGAAGATCGGATAGAGACTCATGTCCCCCGCGACGGCGCGCATCCGGGCGACGAAATCGCCGGTTTGCCAGCGCTGCTGGACCGATTCCGACGGCGGCACGAACCACTTTGCCTGGCTGCGCAGGACTGCGGCATGGTTGCCGAGGAACTTGGCCGGGGAACCGCAGCCGACCATCAGCGTGGCGGCGACATCGACCACGTTGCGCAGGAACGGGCGGTATTCGAAGCTGCCCTTGCCGGTGCGGATTACCGTAAGGGAGATGGTCGGCGCGCCTTCTACCTCGAAATGGGCGCAGTGCGGGCAGGTGTAGCTGACATATTCGACGAGCTTGAGCGAAGCGCCCGGGCGGCCGACCACGTGGCTGCCCTGGGGCGTGGCGACGACCAGCACGGCTGGACCGGGCTTGGGGGGGGCGGCGGACGCGGCGGGGACGAGGGCGAATAGTGCGAGCAGGCAGGCGAGCAAGTGCTTGAGCGGCATGTCAGTTGCGGTCCTTGCGGCTGTTGGCATCGAGGCTGCGGGCGAGGGATTCGAGGACGGTGCGCAGTTCGGGATCGCCGATATCGCGCAAGGACTCGCCCAGTTCCAGCGGGATCGGCTTGAGGCTGGGCGGGGCGGTGCGGTCCTTGGCCTGAGGGACCTTGACCTCGCCCTGGCGGAGCTTGACCCTGGCCACGGCATTATAGCCGAAGAAGCGGTTAACCCGATCGATGATCTCAGGAATCACGTGCTGGATCAGCGTCGCGTGGGCGGGGACGACGACCAGCTGGAGCACGCCCTCGCTCTTTTCGCCGGGGGCGAAACGGATCGATTCGGGGGCGCAGACCTTCGCATGGTGCGGACCGACGATCTCCGGCCAGCGGCTCACCACGCTCGACTGGACAAAGCCGAAGCGGCGGAAGGCGGTGCGCCCGATTTCCGGCATGAGATCGGCGATGGCGCGGGCTTGCCCGCCCCTGGGCCGTTCATAGACCCGCGCTTTCGGCGCCTTCTTGCGATCCCGTTCCATTGCGTGCAGCGCCATGCCATAGCCGCGCCGTGACCGCCAGTGACGACGAGATTTGCAACAGCACTGCACCGGCCTTGCAAGCCTGGTACGCGGCCCATGCCCGCCGCCTGCCGTGGCGCTCGCCGCCGGGAAGCGCTTCGCCCGACCCATATCGGGTCTGGCTCTCCGAAGTCATGCTCCAGCAGACGACCGTGGCGGCGGTGCAATCCTACTTCGCGTTGTTCATTTCGCGCTGGCCGACGGTCACCGATCTGGCTGCGGCGGAGGACGGCGAGGTCATGGCTGCATGGGCCGGGCTGGGCTACTATGCCCGCGCGCGAAACCTTCTTGCCTGCGCCCGCGAGGTGGCGCGGCGGGGTGGGGTGTTTCCTGATACCGAAGTGGGCTTGCGTGAGCTGCCGGGGCTGGGACCCTATACGGCTGCCGCAGTGGCGGCGATTGCGTTTGGCCGGCGCGCGGTGGTGGTTGATGCCAACGTGGAGCGGGTGGTGGCGCGGCTG
>DASTGC010000405.1:0-7888 GCA_035719485.1 Novosphingobium sp. | reverse complement strand
CCCAGGCCCTGTTCGAGCGCGCCGTTGCGACGGGACGGCCGGCACTGCTGCTGGACTATTCCGGGTGCGGGCAATCGTCCGGCGAATTCGCCGACGGCACGCTCTCGCGGTGGCGCGACGAGGTCCTGGCATTGGTGGCCGCGCTTTGCCCGGGGCGGCGGCTGGTCCTGGTCGGCAGCTCGATGGGCGGGTGGTTGATGCTGCTGGTGGCGCTCGTCCTGCCTGAACCGGTCGCCGCCCTGGTGGGGATCGCGGCGGCGCCGGATTTCACCGACTGGGGGTTCGACGCGGCGCAGCAGGCGCTGTTGGCGACAGGCGAGGTGCTCCACCAAGAGAACCCCTATGGAGCCGAGCCGACGCCAACTTACCCCGGTTTCTGGCGCGACGGGCAGGCGCAGCTGCTGCTGGGCGTGGGATTGGGGATCGATTGCCCGGTGCGGCTGTTGCAGGGGCAGCAGGATGCCGACGTTCCCTGGGCCGTTGCGCTTCGGCTGGCAGAGGCCTTGCGTTCAGCCGATGTGCAGACGATCCTCGTCAAGGATGGTGACCACCGGCTCAGCCGCGAGGCCGACATCGCCTTGCTGCTGCGCACGGTGGAGGCGCTGCTCGGCAATCTCGACAGTCAGGAACAATGATGCCGCTGCTGCTGCCCCTGCTTCCACTGATTGCCCAGGTTGGTCCGTTTTCGACCGTGCCCGGCGCTTCACGCTCGACCCCGGTGGAGCAGGGCGTTGCGCGCAAGCCGCGCTGGACGGTCGAGAGCGATACGGTAGCGGGCGCGCCCCAGGCGAGCAGCAGCCGCGGCAAGGAGTGCCAGGCTCAAGTGGACGACGATGCGGATGAAGCGGCGGACCAGGCCCGGGAATGGCTCGCCAGTGGTTCCGCCACCCCGACGGAACGGGCCGAGGCGAACCTCTGCCTCGGATTGGCGCAGAGCCGGCTGGGCGACTGGAGCGAGGCGGAGGCGGCGTTTCTTGCCGGTCGTGACGCGGCGGGAGCGAACCGGATGCTGCGGGCACGGCTTGGCGCGATGGCCGGGAATGCGGCGCTGGCGGCCGGCGCCAATGACCGCGCGCTGGCGGCGCTGGACGGAGCCAGGGCCGATGCCGCGGGAGTGGCCGACGCGGGCCTGAGCGCGGGGATCGCGATTGACCGGGCGCGGGCGCTGGTTGCGCTCAAACGGCCCGACGAGGCCGATCCGGCGCTGGCCGAGGCGCGCACCGCCGCTCCGGACAATGCCGAGGCCTGGCTGCTCTCCGCCACGCTCTCGCGCCGGCAGGGGCGACTTGCAGAAGCGCAGGAGCGCATCCTTCGCGCCGCGGAGCTGCTGCCGGTCGATCCGGCGATCGGGCTGGAAGCAGGGGTCATCGCCATGCTCTCGGGACACGAGGATGCGGCGCGCAAATCATGGCAATCGGTGGTGACGGCCGCGCCGGAAAGCACCGAGGCGGAGACCGCGAAGGGCTACCTGGCGCAGCTTGGCCCTGCCGCAGCAGCCTCCGCAGGACCGACGAAGCCATGATCCCGCTGTCCGTTCTCGATCTTGTGCCGGTGCGCGAGGGCGGATCGGTGGCGGAAGCCATGGCCGAGGCGCCGAAACTCGCCCGGGCGGCCGAAGATGCCGGCTATGCGCGCTACTGGGTGGCCGAGCACCACGGCATGGCCGGGATCGCCGGCGGCGCGACCGCGGTGGTGCTGGCGCATGTCGGCAATGCCACCGCCAAGATCCGGATCGGCGCGGGCGGGATCATGCTGCCCAACCACAACCCCTTCGTCATCGCCGAGCAGTTCGGCGCGCTGGACGCGATGTTTCCCGGCCGGATCGACCTTGGTCTGGGCCGCGCGCCGGGCGCCGATGGCAGGGTGGCGCAAATGCTCCACAAGGACATTGCATCGGCCTCGCAATACTTCCCGCAGGACGTGGTCGAACTGGCCGCGCTCTTCTCCGGCGATCCGCGCCTGCCGCTGCAGGCAACCCCGGGTGCCGGAGCGCAAGTGGAGATGTGGGTGCTCGGCTCGAGCCTGTTCGGCGCGCAGCTCGCCGCCCGGCTCGGCCTGCCTTATGCCTTCGCTTCCCATTTCGCGCCGGACCAGCTCGATGCCGCACTGAAGCTTTATCGCGAGCGGTTCCAGCCATCGGAGCGGCTGGCGAAACCGCATGTGATGGTGGGGATGACCGTGCTCTGTGCCGATACGGACGAGGAGGCCGAATATCTGGCTTCCTCGCAGGACCAGAGCTTCGTCGCCCTGCGCACCGGCACGCCGGGGCGGCTCAAGCCGCCGGTGGAGGGCTATCGCGCCGGTTTGCCGGCGGGCGTGCTGGCGGGGCTCGAACACATGCGGCAGGCCGCTGCGGTGGGGAGCAGGGAAACGGTGCGCGCGGGGATCGCAGACTTTGTTGCGCGCACCCAGGCGGACGAGCTGATCGTTGCCGGGGCGACCTTCGACCCGGCAGCGCGGCGGCGGTCGCTGGAACTGACCATGGAGGCGGTTGCCTGAGGCTGCCGACAGGAGCCTATTCCGGCTCGCCGGCCTCCCGGCTGACCAGCAGCTTGTCGATCTTGCGACCATCCATGTCGATCACCTCGAAACGCCAGCCCTGGTCGTGGAAGTGTTCGCCTTCGTGGGGCAGGCGTTTGATCACCGAGAGGACGTAGCCGGCGGCCGTGGCAAAATCCCGGTCTTCCGGCAGTTCGAGCGCCAATCGCGAGGCGAGGGCATCGGCGGGGAGGGCCCCCGAGATCAGCAGCGTGCCATCTTCGCGCGTTACCACCATCGGATCCTCGCCCTCGTCCTGGTAGGAGGCGAAATCGCCGACAATCGCGGTGAGCAGGTCAGCCGGGGTGACCACACCTTCGAGGTGGCCGTATTCATCGTGCACCATGGCCATCGCAACATCGGAGCCCTGGAGGATGCGCAGGGCGTCCATCGCATCGAGCTGGTCGGGCACGATCTCGGCCTTGCGCATCAGACGTGCGATCTGGAGGCGCTTGCCGGCGAGGAGGATCGAGAGGACATCCTTGGCCTTGACCACGCCGACGATCCGATCGGGCGCGCCATCGGTTACCGGCCAGAGGGAATGGGGCGATTCCTTGAGGAGGGCGCGGACATCCACCTCGGTGGCGCGCCGGTCAATCGTATCGAGCACGGTGCGCGGGGTCATCAGTTCGCGCACCGGCCGATCGGCGAGGCGCATGATCCCGGTCATGATCGCGCGCTCTTCCTCCTCGAGCACGCCCGAGCGGGTGGCCTCGGCGAAAATCATGTGGAGTTCTTCCTCGGTCACTTCCTGCTCGCTGGCCGAGCGGAGCCCGAGCAGCCGCATCAGCAGGGTGGAGGAACGATCGAGCAGCCAGACCAGCGGCGCGGTGACGCGGGCGAGCAGGCGCATCGGCCGGGCCGCGTAGATCGCGATCGGTTCGGCAAGGCGCAGGGCGACCTGCTTGGGCACCAGTTCGCCGATGACGAGGCTGAAATAGGTCGTCGCGGCAATGACGAGGGCGAAGCCGATCTCCTCGGCATGTTCGGGCGGCAGGCCCCAGGCGACGAGGCGCTGCGCCGTGGGATGGCCCAGGCTCGCGCCCGAATAGGCGCCGGCGACGATGCCGATCAGGGTGATCCCGATCTGGACGGTGGAGAGGAACTTGCCCGGATTTTCCGCGAGGCCGAGCGCACAGCGGGCCCCGCCCGAGCCGCGCTCCGCCGCGATCTTCAGCCGGGCCGGGCGCGCCGACACGATCGCCAGCTCCGACATGGAGAACAGGCCATTCAGCAGGATCAGCCCCGCGATAACGAGGACATCGGGCCAGGGAAAAGGCGTCACCCGACGGGCGCTAGCAGATTGGGGCGGCTCCGCGAAGAGCCGGCGGGGTTGTTCCGTTCACCGTGGGATCATCTTGCGTGATTCACATCTGCGGGGGATACCGGGTCGCACCGGTCCTGCAGAGAGAGGGCATCTGCCATGAACACTTCCCGCATCGTGATTTCCAGCCTGTGCGCGGTTTCGCTGCTGAGCCTCTCGGCCTGCGTGACCGATCCGAACACCGGGCAGCAGAAGGTTTCGCGCACGGCGATCGGCGCGGGCGGGGGCGCCCTGGCCGGCATGCTGCTGGGCGGCCTGATCGGCGGCGGCACCGGACGCATCATCGGCGCCGGCATCGGCGGCATCGCCGGCGGCGCCTATGGCTATACCCTCGACAAGCAGATCAAGCAGCTGAAGGAACAGACCGCCGGCACCGGTGTCGACGTCACCCCGGTCGACAATGGGCAGGCGATCCTTGTCAACCTGCCGGAGGGCGTGACCTTCGATGTCGGCTCCTATTCGCTCAAGCCCGAGTTCCGCGCGACGCTGGACAAGGTTGCCGACAGCCTCAAGCAATATCCCGACAGCCTGATCGACGTTTACGGCCACACCGATTCAACCGGCTCGGATGCCTACAACCAGACGCTTTCGGAGAACCGGGCCCGGACCGTGGCCAATTACCTGCAGATGCAGGGCGTGAACCCCTCGCGCATCCGCAGCCAGGGCTATGGCGAGACCATGCCGGTGGCCGACAATGCGACCGAGGAAGGCCGCCGCAAGAACCGGCGCGTTGAAATCAAGATTGTGCCGGTGACCCAGGAGGACGTGGCCCGGGCGCGCGGCGGGCAGTAAGTCCGCGGTCACGCGAGGGGCCTGAGCGCCCCTCGTCACCCCCGCGCCGAGATTTCCCTGGCCCGGCTGGCCAGGCGCGCCACGGCCTCTTCGTGGATTGCCGGCGCCGTGGCGAGGACCCCGAAGGCGCGGGGATCGCGCTTGTTGTAGTTGAGCGGCCGGCCGAAGGCATCGGTGACGGCCGCGCCGGCTTCGCGCGCAATCAGGGCCGCGGCGGCGATGTCCCATTCCCAGCCCCAGCGCAGGGTGGCGAGCAGATCGGCCTCGCCGGCCGCGACCATCGCGATCCTGAGGGCGATCGAGTTGGGCTTGGGCACGATCACCAGATCGGCATCCTCGGCAACCAGGCCGTCGGCGGGAACGCGGGCTCCGGCGAGCCGGTTGCGGGTTGATGCGGTGAGCGGGCGTCCGTTGCGCCAGGCGCCCTGGCCCGCCTCGCCCTGCCAGAATTCGCCGCGGGCGGGCGCGCAGAGCAGGCCGAGCAGGGGGCGACCGTTGCTGATCAGGGCAACGGAGACGCACCAGCCGGTGCGCCCGCGGATATAGTCGCGCGTGCCGTCGATCGGATCGACCAGCCAGATGAGGCCGCCGGCCAGCCGCTCCGGCGCGTCGGTGGTTTCCTCCGACAACCATCCGGCCGCAGGGAGCAGCCGCGACAGCTCATTGCGCAGGTAGCGATCGACGACGATATCGGCCTCGCTGACCGGGTTGCCTGGCGATTTCTCCCAGACCTCGGGCGAATGGCCATCGCCGGGCCAGGACGCATGGGCGAGGCGGCCGGCCTCGCGGACAATGGTTCCAAGGCGCTGACGATCAATCATCCCGCGTCAGGTCATCCGTCATGAAATGGCTTCGCAACAACAACAGCATCTTCGCGCCTGCACAACACGGGCCTTTTCAAGGCCGGATTCATCGCCTATGCGCCGGCGCAAAATGACGATCAACCGATCGGTTAATGCCAATCCCCGAAGGAAAACCGCCGAGCGCGGTCCATATCAGCGGAAAGAAGCCACACCATGAACATCCACGAATACCAGGCCAAGGAACTGCTCGCGAAATTCGGTGTCGGCATTCCGGCGGGCATTCCGGCCCTGACCGTGGAAGAAGCCGTCGCGGCGGCCAAGCAGCTGCCCGGGCCACTCTATGTAGTGAAGGCGCAGATTCACGCGGGCGGCCGCGGCAAGGGCAAGTTCAAGGAACTGCCCGCCGATGCCAAGGGCGGCGTGCGCCTCGCCAAGTCGGTCGAGGAAGTCGAAGCCTTCGCCAAGGAAATGCTCGGCAACACCCTTGTCACCATCCAGACGGGCGATGCCGGCAAGCAGGTCAACCGCCTCTATGTGACCGACGGCGTCGACATCGCCAAGGAATACTACCTCTCGATGGTGGTTGACCGGGCGACCGGTCGCGTTGCCATGATCGTCTCGACCGAAGGCGGCATGGACATCGAGGAAGTGGCCCATTCCACCCCGGAAAAGATCACCACCATCGTGATCGATCCCGCCGAGGGCTTTCAGCCGCACCACGGCCGCGCCGTCGGCTTCGGGCTGAAGCTGAAGGGCGAACTCAACAAGCAGGCCCAGGTCATTTCTAAGCAGCTCTACGACGCCTTCATGGCGCTTGACTGCTCGATGCTGGAGATCAACCCGCTCGTCGAGACCAAAGACGGCAAGCTGCTGGTGCTCGACACCAAGATGAGCTTCGATTCGAACGCGCTCTACCGTCACCCGGACGTGATGGCCCTGCGCGACGAGACCGAGGAAGACCCGGCCGAGATCGAGGCGAGCAAGTACGACCTTGCCTACATCAAGCTCGACGGCGACATCGGCTGCATGGTCAACGGCGCGGGCCTCGCCATGGCGACGATGGACATCATCAAACTGAACGGCATGTTCCCGGCCAACTTCCTCGACGTGGGCGGCGGCGCCACCACCGAGAAGGTGACCGCGGCCTTCAAGATCATCCTTTCCGACCCGGCGGTGAAGGGCATCCTCGTCAACATCTTCGGCGGGATCATGAAGTGCGACGTGATCGCCGAAGGGATCATCGCCGCAGCCAAGGAAGTGAACCTTGCCGTGCCGCTGGTGGTTCGCCTGGAAGGCACCAACGTGGAGCTTGGCAAGAACCTGCTCAACAATTCGGGTCTGCCGATCGTTTCGGCGGACAACCTTGGCGATGCCGCCGCGAAGATCGTGGCGGAGGTCAAGAAGGCCGCCTGAACGGGCGTCCGGCCCCGGCAGCCGGGTGGCGCGAGGGAGGGGCAAGGCATTCCTCCCCCGTCCACGAATGCACGGGCCGCAGCGCCGCGCAAGGTGCGTGATGCGACAAAGGGCGCAGGCCCTGCCCCAACGGGGGGTTGACGTTACCGCTTCCCGGCGCAATTGGCGGCGGGCCATATTAATCGATCGGCTAAGCGAATCCATGAAACTGCGGATTCGCCGGGTGGAGACCTCGCCGGTCATGCAATGAAGGGCAGACCACGATGAAGATCCTCGTCCCCGTCAAGCGGGTGATCGACTACAACGTTAAGCCGCGCGTCAAGTCGGACGGCACGGGTGTCGATCTCGCGAACGTCAAGATGAGCATGAACCCGTTCGACGAAATCGCCGTCGAGGAAGGCATTCGCCTGAAGGAAAAGGGCGTGGGCACCGAGCTCATCGTCGTTTCCGTCGGCCCGGCCAAGGCCCAGGAAACCCTGCGCACCGCGCTTGCCATGGGCGCCGACCGCGCGATCCTCGTCCAGGTGGACGATGGCGTCGAGGTTGAGCCACTGGCCGTCGCCAAGATCCTCAAGGCGATCGTCGACGAGGAACAGCCGGGCCTGGTCATCGCCGGCAAGCAGGCGATCGACGACGATTCGAACCAGGTCGGCCAGATGCTCGCCGCGCTTACCGGGCGGCCGCAGGGCACCTTTGCCAGCAAGGTCGAAGTGTCGGGCGACAGCGTTGCCGTCACCCGCGAAGTCGATGGCGGCCTTGAAACGGTCAGCCTCAAGCTGCCGGCGATCGTCACCACCGACCTGCGCCTGAACGAGCCGCGCTATGCCTCGCTCCCCAACATCATGAAGGCGAAGTCAAAGCCGCTCGCGACCAAGACGCCGGCCGACTGCGGCGTCGACATCGCTCCGCGGCTCAAGACCCTCAAGGTCGCCGAACCGCCCGTGCGCCAGGCCGGCATCAAGGTTGCCGATGTCGACGCGCTGGTCGCCAAGCTCAAGGAACTGGGAGTCGCCTAATG
>DASTGC010000404.1:0-2205 GCA_035719485.1 Novosphingobium sp. | reverse complement strand
CCGCCGCCGATCAGGAAGCCGTTGCGGCTGCGCGAAGAGGTTGCGGCCTTGAGGTAGTTGCCATTGGCGAGCAGGCCGAGCGCGCCGGTGATTGACGCGGACTGGTTGGCATAGACCCAGGCCCAGCCGGCATTGATGTAGACCAGCGTGTCCTTCGCCACGACGCCGCCCAGCCGGGCCTTCAGCGCAATCATTGTCTTCGGATCAATGCTGTTGGTGAACTTATAGTTCTGGGTGGCGGTGTAGACCACCGTTCCCGACGAGCGGATGGCATTGCCGCCGATTGCCGCCGCTTCGGCCTCGGCGCCGATCACGAAGCCGCCCGTCTGATAGAGGTAACCAAAGTTCAGGCCGATATCGCCGCCCTTGGTTTGCTGGTTGGCGCCCGCATTGGTGGATACGAGGGTTTGCAGCGCGGTCGCCTCGGTGGCCCAGGCGCCGCCGAGGGCAACGGTCGAGTCTGACTTGGTGACATTGTAACCTGCGGTAATTCCACCATAACCGCCAGTCCAGCTACCGTCCTCGGCAAGGGCCGGAGTCGCCACGGTCAAGCTAGCGAGTGCTGCAAAAGCAAATTTCCTCATAGATTCCCCCAGTTTAGCCCAAAATTACACCGTCAATGGCGTAATCTCACCGGGAAGATACTATTAACTTTGTTTTCTACTGTCACCCCCCGATAATATTCTGCACGAGTTCGCGCCATTGCCCGAGATCGGCCTTTGCCCGCGCCGTATAGGCTTCCTTGCGCTGCTTCTTGCGGATGTCGGTGAGAGGCGGGAACAGGCCGAAGTTGATGTTCATCGGCTGGTAGGTCTCGGCCTCGGCGTCGCCGGTGATGTGGGCGAGGAGGGCGCCCAGCGCAGTGGTAGGCGGTGGTTCCGACCAGGTGGCGCCGCCCAGCTCCGCCGCGGCCATCATGCCTGCCATCAAGCCGACCGCGGCGCTCTCCACATAGCCCTCGCAGCCGGTGATCTGGCCGGCGAAGCGAACATGCGGCGCACGCTTGAGCCGCAGCTGGCGGTCGAGGAGCCTGGGGCTGTTGAGGAAGGTGTTGCGGTGGAGCCCGCCGAACCGGGCGAACTCCGCGTTTTCGAGGCCGGGGATCGTGCGGAAGATGCGCTGCTGCTCGGCATATTTGAGCTTGGTCTGGAAGCCGACCATGTTCCAGATCGTCCCCAGCACGTTGTCCTGACGCAGCTGGACCACCGCGTAAGGCCAGCGCCCCTTGGGGTGCTCGGGCGTGGCCCAGTGCGGGTTGTCGAGGCCGACTGGCTTCATCGGCCCGAACCGCAGCGTGTCCACCCCGCGCTCGGCCATGACCTCGATCGGCATGCATCCGTCGAAATAGGGGGTGTTGGCCTCCCACTCCTTGAACTCGCCCTTTTCGCCGGCGAGGATTTCCTCGCGGAAGGCAAGGTACTGGTCCCGGGTCATCGGGCAATTGATGTAGTCGCGCCCGTCGCCGCCCAGCGCGAGCGAGGCTTCGGTCCCCTTGTCCCAGCGGCTGGCCATCCAGGCGACGTCCATGTTGATGGACTCGCGATAGACGATCGGCGCGATGGCATCGAAGAAGGCGAGGCTTTCCGCCCCGGTGGCCGCACCGATCGACTGGGCCAGCGCCTCGGCGGTGAGCGGTCCGGTGCAGACGATGGCCATTCCCGCGGCGGGCAGGGCGTCGACCCGTTCGCGCACCAGCTCGAGATTGGGCAGGGCCCTCAGCGACCGTTCGATCTCGCCGGAAAAAACCTCGCGGTCCACCGCCAGCGCGGACCCGGCAGGTACGCGCGCCTTCTCCGCCGCCGCCATGATCAGCGAGCCGCATTGGCGCATCTCGTGATGAAGCAGGCCGACGGCGTTCTTCTGATGATCATCGGAGCGCAGCGAGTTGGAGCAGACCAGTTCGGCGAGGTGATCGGTCTGGTGCGCGGGTGAGCGCTCACCCGTCCCGCGCATTTCCGAAAGGCGTACCCGGTGCCCGCGCCGGGCCAGCTGCCAGGCGGCTTCGCTGCCGGCCAGGCCACCGCCGATGATGTGGATGTCATGAGGCATTTTAACGTCAGGCATGGGGCGGGCGTTTAGCCGGGCGACCGGCCGTTGCAAAGCCGCTGCCCGTGGGGGCAGGCGTGGGAACGGCGCATCACCGCTCCGGTTGGTCTCGCAACGCCTCCAATCGGAAAGTCCCAGACCCATGCCCCAGACCCATGC
>DASTGC010000403.1:0-4991 GCA_035719485.1 Novosphingobium sp. | reverse complement strand
TAGGGCTCCATGGTCACGTTGTTGGCGGCATCGAGCACCCACAGCAGGCTCGCCGCGACCCACAGGGCGCGGCTGTAGGGCATGGCGAAGAGGCCGATGCTGCAGAGGATCGCGCCAATCAGGAAATAGGGCGTGCGGCGGCCGAAGCGGCTACGCGTCCGGTCGCTCATCGCGCCGATCAGCGGCTGGACGATGAGCCCGGTCATCGGCCCGGCGAGCCAAAGGAGCGGCATCGCCCCCTCGTCGGCCCCCAGATAGCTGTAGATCGGGCTCATGTTGCTCTGCTGGAGCCCGAAGCTGAACTGGAGGCCGAAGAAGCCGAGATTCATCTGGAGGATGCGGCTGACGGACAGGTGCGGCTTGGCTGGCAAATGGCTCGTCATCGCTCTCTCCCTAGGGGCCATTCTTAGCGCATGCGCCCCTGTCACAAAGGGCATAGTCGCTTTCGTAATCGATTACAATTTTTTCTTGTAAACGATTACGGAGAGGTTTAGGGGGCTTGCAAGCCGATGATCGGCGGTTGAGGGAGAGAGACATGCTCAAAGGTAAGATCATCCTGCTCGCCACCTGTGCGACGATTATTTCCGCCCCCGCGCAGGCCCAGCAGGCCGCGCCCGCCGCAGCCCCCCAGGCCGAGGCCGAGGCCGCTGCCCCCGCTGACGGCGAGATCGTCGTAACGGCAGTTGCCCGCAGCCAGAACCGGCTCGATACGTCGATCTCGGTCAGCTCGCTCGGCGCCGAGGCGATTGCCGCCGCCGCGCCCCGCTCTGCCGCCGAACTGTTCCGCAGCCTGCCCGGCATCCGCTCCGAATCGTCGGGCGGTGAAGGCAACGCCAACATCCAGGTCCGCGGTATCCCGATCTCGACGGGCGGCGCCAAGTTCCTCCAGCTCCAGCAGGACGGCCTGCCGATCCTCGAATTCGGCGACATCGCCTTCGGCAACGCCGATATCTTCCTGCGCGCCGATTCCACCGTGGCCCGCGTCGAGGCGGTCCGCGGCGGTTCGGCTTCGACTTTCGCGTCCAACTCGCCCGGGGGCGTGATCAACCTGATCTCCAAGACCGGCGAACAGGAAGGCGGCTCTATCCAGGGGACGGTCGGCCTCGATTATGGCGAATACCGCGTGGACGCCGATTACGGCGGCAAGCTTTCGGACAGCGTGAACTTCAACATCGGCGGGTTCTACCGCGTGGGCGAAGGCCCCCGCCGCGCCGGCTATGACGGCAACAAGGGCGGCCAGATCCGCGGCAACGTCACCAAGCACTTTGACCGCGGCTTCTTCCGCCTGAACTTCGCCTATCTCAATGATCGGGCCATCGCCTACCTCCCCAGCCCGGTGCTGGTGACCGGCACCAATGCCAATCCGAACTACACCGCGCTGCCGGGCCTCAGCCCGAACAACGACACCATCCACTCGATCAACTTCACCCGCGCGGTGACGCTTGACGGCCGCAACAACCGCGAGGTCGACGACATCCGCGACGGCATGCACCCGGTGGTGAAGTCGATCGGGTTCGAGACCGAGATCGAGGTGGCCGACGGCTGGAAGGTTTCCGACAAGTTCCGCTATGCCGACATTTCGGGCCGCTTCATCTCGCCCTTCCCGGCCACCGCGGACACGATCGGCAACCTGGCGACCAGCATCGGCGGAGCCGGCGCGACGGCGGTCTATGCCAACGGGGCCAAGGCCGGCCAGGCCGTGCCCGCCGGCACCACGGCGATCGGCATCGTGCTGTTCAATACCAAGCTGAATAGCCTCAACAACGTCACCAACGACCTCAAGGTGAACCGCCACTTCGACCTGGGCGACGGGGGTGCAGTCGACCTGACCGCCGGCTTCTACAAGTCGCGCCAGACGATCGACATGGACTGGACCTGGTCGTCCTACCTGCTCGAAGCCAAGGGTGACAACGCAGCGCTGATCGACGTCAAGAACGCCGGCGGCGTGCTCCAGACCGACACGGGCCTGATCGCCTATGGCGCCTCGTTCTTCGGCAACTGCTGCCGGCGCACCTACAATGTCGATTTCGACACCAACGCACCCTACCTCTCGCTAAGCTACAGCCGCGACAAGCTGACCCTCGACGCCAGCGCACGCTATGATGCCGGCAATGCCCGCGGCTATGTCGCCGGTGACGGGGCGGTGGTGCCCTTCGATGTCGACGGCAACGGCACGATCAGCCAGCCGGAGCGGCTCAACACCTCGATGCCGCTCAATGCCCAGCGGCCGATCAACTACAACTACAACTACTGGTCCTACTCGATCGGCGCGAACTACCGCGTGGCGCCCGACTTCTCGGTCTTCGCACGCTACAGCCGCGGTGGCCGCGCCAATGCGGACCGCTTCGTGTTCGGCGGCAACACCAGCCCGACGACCGGCGCGCTGCTGCCGAATGCCCGTCCGGTGGACTTCGTCAAGCAGGCGGAACTTGGCGCCAAGTACCAGAGCGGCGGCCTGAACCTCTACGCCACCGGGTTCTACGCCCGGACCGAGGAGCAGAACTACGAGGCGACCACCCAGCGCTCGACCGCCAACACCTACCGCGCCTGGGGCCTGGAACTGGAAGGCAGCTATCGCATGGGCGGGTTCACGCTCGCGGCCAGCGGGACCTATACCAATGCCAAGATCGTCAAGTCGCTCGACCCGACGGTGATCGGCCACAAGCCGCGCCGCCAGGCTGACTTCATCTACCGCATTGCGCCGAGCTACTCGACCGACCTGTTCACCGTGGGCGCCAGCGTGATCGGTACGACCGCCAGCTATGCGCAGGACAACAACCAGCTCAAGCTGCCGGCCTTCACCCAGGTCAACGCCTTCGTCAGCGTGCGTCCGATCGAGCGGGTGCAGCTGACGATCAACGCCAACAACCTGTTCAACACGACCGGGTTCACCGAGGCAGAGGAAGGCGCGATCCCTGCGAACGGCATCGTCCGGGCGCGGTCGATCAACGGCCGCACCGTCTCGGCCGCGGTGAAATTCGACTTCTGATTCCCCCTGTCCCGGGTGGGCCCCGCGCTCACCCGGGACCACGCTTGCTCCTGCGGGTTGACCTGCCATGACAACTGCCTGGTCCGCGCGTGATGTTGCCGCGATTGCCGACCAACCTTTCGCCTCTGCCCCGGTCATCGATGGGGCCCGCGTCCGCAAGGTCCTGCCCGGCTACGACCTGTGGGACCATTGGCCGGTCCAGGAATGCGACGGCCACACGGCGCAGATTGCCGGCGGGGCGCTGCACATGCTGCTCGCGGCGCCGGAACTGCCCGATCCGGAAGACCGCCACGCGCTTGCCCGCATCCGGCTGATGCATCACGCCGCCACCGGCTGGCGCGACCTTGGCAACCTTTTCCCCGACGGGTTCTCGCCCGGCAGCCGCGAATGGTCCGGCTCGGCGATCGTCTCGCCCGGCCATGACCGGCTCACGGTCTACTTCACCGCAGCGGGCCGCCGCGGCGAGGACGCGCCGACCTTCGACCAGCGCCTGTTCGAGACGACCGCCGACCTGCAAATCATAGACGGCCTCCCGGTGATCGGTGAATGGAACGCGCCACGCGAATCCGTTACGGCTGACGGCGCAATCTATGCTCAGGACATGACCGGTGGCGGCGGGATCGGCACGATCAAGGCGTTCCGCGACCCGGCCTGGTTCCGCGATCCGGCCGACGGTGCGGAATACCTCGTCTTCGCCGCCTCGCTGGCCGGTTCGGCCTCACACTGGAACGGCGCGGTTGGCATTGCCGCGCGCGAGAACTACACTTGGCAGTTGCGGGCCCCGCTGATCAGCGCGGACGGGCTCAACAACGAGCTCGAACGCCCGCACATTGTCCATCACGAGGGGCGCTACTACTGCTTCTGGTCAACCCAGGCGAAGGTCTTTGCCGCAGGTGGGCCAGTGGGACCAACAGGACTTTACGGCATGGTCGCCAGCAAGATCGAAGGGCCCTGGACGCCGCTCAACAGCACCGGGCTGGTCTTTGCCAACCCGGCCGAGGCACCGTTCCAGGCCTACAGCTGGCAGGTGCTGGGCGACTTGACGGTGATCGGATTTGTCGACCGGCCGGGGCTGGCAAGCGAGCCGGTGGATGCCGCAGAGGCGCGCCGCCACTTCGGCGGCACCCCGACCGAGGTCTTGCGCCTGCGCCTGGCGGGCGCGGACGCCTGCCTGGCATGACCACGCCGGAGCCCCTGCTGGCCGGTGTAGAGCTTGGCGGGACCAAGTGCATCGCCGCGCTGGCGCGCGGCAACCGGGTGATCGAGCGGGCCCAGTGGCCGACGGGGGACGACGCCGGGACTACACTTGGCGCCATTGCCACCTGGCTGCGCGCGGCGAATGCGGCCGAGCAGATCGCCGCGATCGGCATCGCCAGTTTCGGCCCGCTGTGGCTTGATCCGCAATCGCCGCAGTATGGCCGGCTCGCCGAGACGCCAAAGCCCGGCTGGTCGGGCGTCGACCTCATCGGGGGAATCGTGGGCGACCTCGCCTGCCCGGTCGTGCTGGACACCGATGTCGCGGGGGCTGCCCTGGCCGAGGGCCTGTGGGGAGCCTCCAGAGGGGCCCGGTCACACATTTACCTGACGATCGGCACCGGCATCGGCGGCGGGGTGGTCATCGACGGCAAGCCCCATCACGGCACCCTGCACCCGGAAGTGGGCCATATCCGCGTGCGGCGGCACGGCGATCTTGGTTTCGCCGGCGTGTGCCCTCGGCACGGCGATTGCATCGAGGGTCTGGCCTCGGGACCAGCGATCGCAGCGCGTACGGGCAGCCGCGCCGAGCTGCTGGCGCCGGACCATCCGGTGTGGCCGCAGGTCGCGGGCGAGATCGCCGAGCTGGTCGCAACCCTGATCCTGACGCTGGTGCCAGAACGGATCGTGATCGGCGGCGGCGTGGGGCAAGGCCAGCCGGGGCTGCTCCCACTGATCCGTCGCGCCACCGCCGATGCGCTTGCCGGCTATATGCCAGGGTACGACGGCGCGGCGCTGGAAAGCATTG
>DASTGC010000402.1:0-2450 GCA_035719485.1 Novosphingobium sp. | reverse complement strand
ACGCCGATTCGCTCACGCCCCTGCGTGAGCGGGGGACCGGGCCGGCGCGACTGCTCGTGGCAGCACGGATCGGCAAGGCCCGCCTGATCGACAATATGGCCGCCTGATTATCGGGGCCGTGTCGGAAACGTACAATTCGGCCGCACGATCGCTGCCGTATCGGCGGTTTTCATATCGCCAATTTGGGGGTAAACCTGCGTGCGACCGGCTTTCGCCGGACATCATCAGGGGGCTGAATCGCATGAAGAACATTATTCTCGGATTGGCCGCGGCAAGCCTGCTTGCCGCACCGGCCATGGCCGACAACAAGGGCTCGTCGAGCCACCAGCAGGAGCAGAAGGGGATCCAGCAGATTCCGCAATGCTCCAAGAAGCTGGGCACCGTCGCCATCGTCGAGCCGGACAACCAGTGGTGGCGCGAGTTCAACCTCGGCAGCCCCGAGGCGATCATCAAGGTCTTCGTCCAGCAGTCGGGCTGCTTCGGCCTCGTCAACCGCGGTCGCGCAATGCAGAGCCGCGCGATGGAACGCGCCATGGCCGATAGTGGTGAGCTGCAGGACGGCTCGAACCTCGGCCGCGGGCAGGTCAAGGCGGCCGACTACTACATCGAGCCCGACATCGTGCAGGGCAATAAGAACTCGGGCGGCACCAACGTCGGCGGCATGCTCGGCGGCATCGGCGGCGGCCTGTTCGGCCGCGGCTTCGGTGCCGTGGTCGGTGGCATCAACATCAAGAAGAGCGAGGCCAGCGTGACCCTGTCGGTGGTCAACGCGCGCACGACCGAGGAAGAGGCGCTGGTCCAGGGCTATGCCCGCAAGAGCGACCTCAGCTTCGGAGCGGGCGGCGGCGGCCTGTTCGGCGGCGGCACCTTCGCCGCGGCCGGGGGCGGCGGTTACCAGGACACCGCGATCGGCCAGGTCATCGTGCTCGCCTACCTCGATGCCTACACCAAGCTGGTGCGCCAACTGGGCGGCCTGCCCGACAATGCCGCTGCGGCCGCACCACAGGCTAAGTAGATCAAGGGCTTAGCCGTCCCAAGGCGGCTGCAAGAAAAGAAGGGGGCGCCGGGGATCCGGCGCCCTTTCGCGTGGGGCGCCGTCAATGCTGGTCGGCGTGATCCGTCGCGTGCGCCTGCTCGTGCGAAATTTCCCATGGCATCGGAGATCGCTGGCCGGCCCAGCCATAAAGGTTGCCGTATCCGAGCTCGTTCCAGAACGCGCAATTGTGATCGGCCGAATAGCCGAGCGACGAGCTGGCCGAGCCGTTTGCCAGTTCCTGCACGGCAGCGCGGCGAGGGGTAAAGGACGGCCACGGTGCCAGGCCAGGACCGTTCGGATCGCCGGTTGCAACGAAATGCGACCAGTATCCGATCATGATGTCGGACAACCGGCGCTGTGCCGAAGTGAGGGCGAGGTCGTTGTCCCAGAGGTAGGTCAATTCACTGGTATGGCCCGGACCGGTGATGCCGCCGGTTGCGAAGGGAAACATCGGCGCCGGGAACGGCGCATCGGGATCGGCGAACTCAAACGCATAGAGCGGGACCTTCGCCGCCAGCATGCGGTTGCCGAGCAGGGTATTGCAGGCGCCGATCCGGGATGCGTAGACGGCGCCGGAATCGCCGATCGCCCGCGAAAACGCCAGGGCCGGGGTGCGGTAGGCGGACAAGGGATATTTCTCTTCGACCTTGCCGGCGCTGTCGCCGAAGAAGGCACGGAGCAGCGAAGGGTACTGTGCGGCAGTGACCGGCTTGCCTGCCCCGTCGAAGAACGGAACGACATAGTAGAGTGCCTCATCCGCCGTCGCCCCCTGCATCACCGGCACGTGATTGAACCGATCGAAGCTGATTGCCTCGCGGATATTCAGCGGCAGGACACCCCCGCCGACCGCGGGCGCACCCGACGGCTCCATGCCCTGCGACATCGGCAGGAGCTCGGCCACGGGCTTGCGGCGCATGCAGGCGACCAGCTCGTCCGGACCACCGGCGCAGCCCAGTTTCGCCGCAATGGCCTGTCCTTTCCGTTCGGATGCAGACAGCGAGGGGAAGTTCCACTGGCAGGCACCGCTCTGGACAATCGCGCGATGGAACAAGCCTGCGGCGGTCGGCGAGGCAAGCTGGACGCAAACCGACTGCGCCCCGCCAGACTCTCCCGCGATCGTGACCCTGCCGGGATCGCCGCCGAATGCGCGGATATTGTCGCGCACCCACTTCAAGGCAAATTGCTGGTCGAGCATGCCATAATTGCCCGAGGCCAGTTCCGGATGTTCGGCCGAAAGACCAGGCAGGGCCAGAAAACCCATAATGTTCAACCGGTAATTCACCGTCACGACGATCATCGGCTTGCCGCGGGTGACCAGCCGCGCCGCTTCGTAAACGTGCCCGGCGCTGCTGCGCATTCCCCCGCCGTGGAACCAGACCATCACCGGCATGGCCGGACGCGGCGCCCGACCTGA
>DASTGC010000401.1:0-6482 GCA_035719485.1 Novosphingobium sp. | reverse complement strand
TTCGCGCTGGCCGGCCTTCTGGCGTTCAGGGGTTGCGCCAGATGGGGGCACGCTTCTCCGCAAAGGCGCGCTCGCCTTCCCGCGCATCGGCGGAGGCCTTGATGCCTTCCCACAACGGTGCACGCAGCCCGGTGGCGCGGGCCAGCAGCCCAGCTTCGGTCTGGCATACCACCTGCTTGTAGGCGGCGGCGGCAACCGGCGCGCCGAGAGCGATCTCGGCAGCAAGTGCATCGGCTGCATCGATGAGCGCGGTGCGATCAGGCAGCAGCTGCTGGACAAAGCCGATCTCGTGCGCACGCTGGGCGCTCAGCGGTCGGCCGGCCAGCAGCATCTGCATCAGTTCGCCGCGGGGGAGAATGCGGGGCAGTTCGATCAGGCCGGGGTCGGGCATGAGCGAGTGGCGGACCTCCGGCAGGCCAAAGCGCGAGGATTCGGTCGCAAGCCGCATGTCGGCCAGCGCGGCGATTTCGCAGCCTGCGCCGAGACAATAGCCGTCGATCGCGGCGATCACCGGCTTGGGGCAGTTGCGCAGCATCCCGAAGGCCTCGATACTGAGGCGCTCGGTCTCGTCGGCTTCCCCGGGAGTGGCCGGTGCAGATCGTTCGCGCAGGTCACCACCCGACGAAAAGGCGCGGCCGCCTTCGCCGATCAGCACAATCGCCCGGACCGTCGGGGCTGCCACCGCCTGCTCGACGGCTTCGGCCAGTAGCCGCAAGGCCGTCCCATTCAGCGCGTTCATCACCCGCGGGCGATTGAGGCGCACCCAACAGGCGGCACCCCGCATCTCGCAGATCACTTCGGGTCCGGCCGGCGACTGATCAACCATAACGCTCTCCGATGTGATCAGCCCTGACGCGGTGGCTCAGTCCGGCTCGGCTGGCAGTTGTTTCACCAGGTGGGGCACGTCGGCAAGCGACCGCAGGACATCGTTGAGGTGGGTGCAGCCCAGGGTCGAGGGCAGGGCCTCAAGGACGGTGCTGCGGAAAGTGCTGACCGGTTGGCCGACGAGCCGGGCCACCTGCACCGAGGCGCCGGGACACTCCAGATAGGGCAAGACCAGCGGCAGGGCCTGGATCGTTATCAACCTGCCGGTCGCCTCATCAATCTCCGCATAGACGCGATATTCGTGAACGGCCCTCCTGCCGCCATCGGGCGTGGATCCACTGTCCTGGAAGCCGGCGTCAATATGGATCAGCCCTCCCTCTCGCCATAGATCCGTCCTCCTGGCGCGCCGCTTCTGCGGCCCGCTCTGCACCGGCATGTCATGCCAGCCCAGGGGATCGTCTGGGTTTTCAAGGCGCCCCACCTCGGTGGACAATTGGATCTCGGTATTCGGAGAGCCGTCCGGGAATATCGAGCTGGACCCCGGCGCGAAGCCCGCGCAGACGTTGAGCATGTTGCCACCTCTGCCGGCTGTCGAACGCAGCGGAGAGCTGAGTGATCGCTCGGCCCAATCTGGTGCCCACCGGGACCAGATCCAGGTCGCGACGAGGCTTGCCCCGGCATAATCGTCAAGGAGCTGGTAAAGCGGGTGACCCTTGAGATCGCCGAGCTGCTCTTCGATTCGGCTACGACTGGCGCCCGCCCCCCGGACGCCGACCAAGGCAGGAACGCCCGGATGCTCCGGTGCGCTGGCGATTTCGAGGATCTCGCGCACCGGCGAGGCCAGAATACGAAAGGACGCTTCCTCGAGCACCACCGGATTGCCGGTAAAGGGCGTCAGCAGGTCCCTTGCCCGGCCGGTCAGCTGCCAGGCCTTGCCCGCGCCTTCCGGCCACTCCGAATCGATCGAGGTGGTCCGCCGGATAGACCCGGGGCGCCGGAGCGGGGCATGGCCGGCCGAATGGCAGGCGGGAGGGAACTGCTGGGGAGCCGACACGATCCGCGCTTACTTCGGCGGCATCCGGATCGCCCCGTCGAGGCGGATGTTCTGCCCGTTGAAGTAGGAGTTGCGGACCAGCTCGAGCACAAGGCTGCCGAATTCCTCCGGCTTGCCGAGACGCTTGGGGAACGGCACCGACGCGCTCAACACCTCAAACACCTTGGGCGGAACGCCGAGCATCGGGGGCGTGGCGAAGATGCCGGGCATGATCGTGTTCACGCGGATGCCCAATTCCATAAGATCGCGCGCCATGGGCAGGGCGAGGCCATTTACGGCGGCCTTGAACGAGCCATAGGCGGTCTGGCCAACCTGGCCGTCTTGCGCGGCGACGGAGGAGGTGAGGGTGATCACCCCGCGTTCGCCGTCTTCCAGCGGTTCGAGGTTGGTCATGCCGAGGGCGCTGATCGTCGCCGCGCGGAAGCTGGCGACCGCCACGCCCATGGCGGAGAAGGCATAGTCCTCGATCGAGTGACGCTTGTATTCGCCGGTCTCGCGATCCCTGCTGAGCGTCTTTCCGCCCTTCACTGCGACCGCACAGTGGACGAGGATCCGCTCCTGGCCGTGGGCTGCGCGGGCCTTGTCGAATGCCGCGACCATGCTGTCTTCGCTCAGGATGTCTGCCTTGCAGAAGACGCCGCCGATTTCCTTGGCGACAGCCTGCCCGGCTTCCTCGTTGAGGTCGAGCACGGCCACCTTGATACCCTGTGCGGCGAGCGCCATGGCGCTGGCCCTGCCGAGCCCGGAGGCGGCCCCCGTTACAACTGCTGCCGTGTTGTTGTCGATCTTCACTGTTCTGTCCCCATCAGGTCATGTGTGATGAAAAACTTGTTATAATCCGGAGCGAGGCCGGTCCATTTCCTCCTGCGCGACCATGTGTGCGAGGTCAAGGAATGTGCTGCACACCAACCGCCGCACCTGGCTCGCCCGCCCGTCAGGCGATCTTGTCGAACGGCACTCCCTTGTCCGGCCGGTAATCCTGCGGCAGTCCCAGAATTTTTTCCGCGATGGTATTGAGCAGGATCTCGTCGGTTCCGCCCGCGATCCGTCCGGTCGGGGCAGAGAGCCACGAGCTGACCCAATCGGTCTTGGCGAAGTTCGCCTCGTCAAAGATCGCGCCCGGGCCCATCAGATCGACGCCAAGCTCGGAGAGCCGCTGGCGCGAGCGCACAGCTACCAGCTTGTGGATCGATCCCTCGGCGCCAGGCTCCTGGCCGTTGGCCAGTTCGAGAAAAGCCTTGTCGCGCACAGTCGCCAGCGCCTGCTGCATCCGAAAGACTTCCGTAATCGCCGCGCGCACCCGCCCGTCGTCGAGCGCCCGGCCGTTACCAAGCGGCGTTCGGCTGGCCAGATCGACAAATGATGACAGCTCGGGTCCAAACCCTGTTTCGTCTGCCGCAGCGGAATAGCGCTCGATGAACAGCGTATGCATCGAGACGGCAAAGCCCTGTCCGACTTCGCCAAGGCGTTGGCTGTCGGGAATGCGGACTTCGTCGAAGAACACCTCGTTGACGTCATGGCCGCCGTCGGCGAGCTTGACCGGGCGAACCGTGATGCCGGGGCTGCGCATGTCGAGCCAGAAATAGGTGAGGCCCTGATGCTTGGGCAGGCTCGGATCGTGCCGTGCGACGAGCACGGCATAGTCCGAATACTGGGCCCAGCTGGTCCACAGCTTCTGGCCGGTGATCACCCAATCGTCGCCGTCACGCGTGGCGCGGGTGCGCAGGCCGGCCAGATCGGAACCGCCGGCAGGCTCCGAAAAGAGCTGGCACCAGATTTCCTCCCCCTTCAGCGCGGGGACAATGAACCGCTGGGCAACGTCTTTCGGCGCATAGTGCATCATGATCGGAACAGGTTGTCCGAGGCTGATACCGAAGTAGACGCTGGGAAAATTGAGCAGCAATTCCTCGGACGTGAACACCGCCTGGTGCAGCGGCGTCAGCCCCATTCCGCCGAATTCCTTCGGCCAGCTGATGCCGGAATAGCCCTGCTCATACTTGCGGGCCATCCACCGGCGGCCCAGCGCGAGGTCTTCAGCCTCGTTCAGGCCATGGCGGGCCTTGGTGCCGAAGGTCTCGACCTGGGTTTCAAGCCAGGCGCGTGCAGTGGCGCGATATGCTTCCAGCTCGGCGATCAGATTGGCGCTCATGCCGCCCCCTCCAGCTGCGCGATCAATCGATCCTGCCAGGCGAACCGGAGGCCCCACAGGCTTGCCGTGCTGCGGGCGCGGCGGAGGTGCAGGTGCATGTCGGATTCCCAGGTGGAGCCAATACCGCCGAACACCTGGGCACCTTCGCGTGAGGCCAGATCATAGGCTTCGGTGGCGCTGATCCGGGCGGAAGCGGCGAGGGAGGTGAAACCTTCCAGCCCACGATCATGCCGCAGCGCAGCCTCAAGGACGTTCGCGCGGGCAATCTCATTGGCGACGTACATTTCTGCGAGCTTGTGCTTGATCGCCTGGAACTTGCCGATCGGCTGGCCGAACGCCTGCCTGGTCTTGGCATAGTCAGTTGCCAGCTCGAGGCAAACGTCGGCCCCGCCAACCTGTTCAGCAGCCGTCACCACCGCAACCCTGTCGAGCACCCTCCACGCCGTTGCCACGGCCTCGCCTTCGCCGAGCAGCCGCGCCGGCGTGGCGCCAAGCACCAGGTCGGCGGTGCCCCGGCTGTTGTCGTAGGTCGCGAGAATGTTACGCTCCACGCCGTCCTGATTCAGATCGACCAGGGCAAGCACAGGCCGACCGCCGTCGGACGCCAGCACAACGGCGAGATCGGCATGGGCGCCGGCGAGTACGGCAGGCACCATGCCGCTGATCTGTCCGTTTTGCCATTGCGCCAGCGGCTGCGGCGCAACCGCGTCGGCGCCACGACCAAACGCGATGGTGCCGATCTTTTCGCCTGACGCGAGCAAGGGCAGCACGTCGGCCTTCGCCACATCATCGCCGGCGAGCAGGATGGCCTGGGCCGCGGCATAGTTGCTGGCGAGGAAAGGTGCTCCGCAAACTGCGCGACCGGTCGCCTCGGCTACCAGCGTCAGTTCGATCAGGCCGAGCCCGAGGCCATCGAATTCCTCGGGAACGGCTAGCGCAGGCCAGCCCATCTCGCGGCACTGCCGCCAATAGGATGCGTCGTAGTGGCCACGGCTTTCCAGCAGGCCGCGCACGACTTCGCCCGAATAGCTTTCGGCCAGCATGCGGACCGCGCCGTCGCGGATCTGACGCTGTTCATCGGTATAGAGAAACGACATGTGAGATTCGTCCAATCACGCGCCTGCCCGACAAGGCGGCTCCGTCGGGAGCCCCTATCGGGTGAAGCTGCCGCCGGTGCGCGCCTTTTCCTTGAGCAGTTCGCTCGGGCGGAACGCCGCGCCGTGGATGCTCTCCAGTTCCGTCAGCGTTGCGACGATCTTATCGAGCCCGACGCTGTCGGCCCAGAACATCGGGCCGCCAGTATATACGGGCCAGTTGAAACCGGTGATGCAGGCAACGTCGATGTCCGAGGCCCGCAGGGCAATCCCTTCCTCGAGCAGCTTCGCGCCCTCGTTCACGACCGGGTAGAGCAGGCGAGCGACGATCTCTTCCGACGACCTGGGGCCGCTGTTCTTGATCCCGAGACCTTCGGCGACGCGGGCAATGACTTCGGCAGCGACTGGCGAGAAGGTGGCCTTGCGGTTCTCGTCATAGTCGTAGTAGCCGGCGCCGCTCTTTTGCCCCAGCCGGCCCAGCTTGATCAGCTCGCCGCGCACGGTGAGCTGCGAGGGGTCGGGCTTGACCACGTCGACACCGGCGAGGTCGCGCATCCGGAACGGACCCATGGCAAAACCATAATCCTCGATCGCCTTGTCCACCGCTTCGGGGGTTACACCCTCGAGCACGATGGCATCGCCCTGCGCATTGCGCTGAGCCATGACGCGGTTGGCGATGAAGCCATGGCAGACACGCGACAGCACAGGGACCTTGCCCAGGCGCTTGGCCAGTTTCATCCCGGTGGCGATGACTTCGGGCGCAGTCCTGGCGCCGCGGACCACTTCCAGCAGGCGCATGACATTGGCCGGCGAGAAGAAGTGCAGGCCGACGACCGATTCGGGGCGGCTGGTTGCCGAGGCGATCTCGTCGATATCGAGGTAGGAGGTATTGCTTGCCAGGATCGCTCCGGGCTTGGCAATGGCGTCGAGCTTGCCGAAGATTTCCTTCTTGATCTCCATGTTCTCGAACACGGCCTCGATCACCAGGTCAACGGACGCGGTGGCGGACAGGTCGAGCGCGGGCGTGATCAATCCGATGCGCTGCTCGCACTTTTCGGCACTTAGCCTGCCCTTCTTGACCGCGCCTTCATAGTGCTTGCGGATTCCCGCGAGGCCGCGGTCAAGGGCCGTCTGCTGCATTTCGACGAGAGTCACCGGAATGCCGGCATCGAGGAACGTTATGGCGATGCCGGAGCCCATGGTGCCGGCGCCGAGAATGGCGACCGAATCGATCGGGCGCACCGGGGTAGACGCTGGGATGTCGGGGATTTTCGCCGCCGCGCCCGCGGCGACGAAAAAATATCGCTGGGCTGCGGATTAGGGCGAGACCCCCCCCAACACGAACAACACCCCAAAACGC
>DASTGC010000400.1:0-16024 GCA_035719485.1 Novosphingobium sp. | reverse complement strand
GCTCGAAGCCGATTTCGCCACCCAGCGCCAGGCGCTCGACGCACGGCTGCGCGAGGCCAATGCCGGGCTCGCGGCAGCCATGGCGAGCGAGCACCAGTATGGCCCGAAGGTCGCCGAAGCGGTCGATCGCTGCCACATGGCCATGGGCGAGCTGCAGAAGGCCACGCTGCGCCATGTCTTCGCCATGCGCGCGGTGCTGCGGCCCGACCAGGCGGCGCGGTTCGACGAAGCCGTGGCCAAGGCGCTGACCCAGCCGGCCCAGCACTAGCAGGATGATCGGGGGCGAGCCTGACGACGCCGCCCTGGTGGCCCGGGCTCTGGGCGGGCAGCAGGCGGCCTATGGCGCGCTGATGGCCCGCCACCGCGAGGCCGTGTTCCGCCTCGCCCGCAACCATCTGGGCAACGAAGCCGATGCGCTCGACGTGACGCAGGAGGCCTTCATCTCCGCCTTCGCCGCGCTCCCCCGCTATGATCCCGCCCGGCCCCTGCGCGGCTGGCTGCTGCGGATCGCGCTCAACAAGTGCCACGATTGGGCCCGCCGCCGCTCCGTGCGCAGGCTGTTCGCCTTCGCCCGCCCGCTCGACGAGGCGCTGGACGTGGCCGACCTTGCCCCGGATCCCGAAGGTATGCTCGCTTCGGCCCGGCAGGTCGCCGCGATCCGCGCCGCCATCGCCGCCCTGCCCGCGCAGCTCAAGGAGCCGCTGATCCTCTGCGCCATCGAGGGCCTCAGCCAGGACGAGGCCGCCGAAGTGCTCGGCATCACCCGCAAGGCGGTCGAGACACGGATCTACCGGGCGCGGCAGAAATTGTCGGTTGTGCTGGAGGGATAGGGCGCGCGCGCGCGTATAAGGGGGCGATGGATCGTTCTCTCATGCAGACTCGCCGCGCCCTGTTGCGCTCCGGAGGCTCGTTCGCGGTCGGCCTCGCCCTCGCCCCGCTGTTCCCCGCCTGGGCGCAGAGCGGCACCGCCGGCGCCGGTGATGGCACGACCCGGCTCGAAGTCGCCCCCGGCCATTCCACCGTGGGCAACCGCTCACTGCATCATGCGGTGACCGTGAACGGCACGATTCCCGGCCCGCTGATCCGCCTCAGGGAGGGTGCGACGGCGCGCATTGCCGTGTCGAACCGCTTGGCCGAGCAGACCTCGATCCACTGGCACGGCCTGCTCGTCCCCTTCCAGATGGATGGCGTTCCGGGCCTGTCCTTCCCCGGCATAGATGCGGGGGAGACATTCACCTACGAGTTCCCGCTGATCCAGTCCGGCACCTACTGGTACCACAGCCACTCCGGCATGCAGGAAGCCGTCGGCCTCTACGGTCCGCTGATCGTCGATCCCGCCGGCCCCGATCCGATCCGGTCGGACCGCGAGCACGTGCTGATGCTTGCCGACTGGAGCCCGCTGCACCCGCACGAGCAGCTGCGCCGGCTCAAGGTCCAGGCGGGCTACTTCAATCGCCAACGCCAGGACATCGCCGGCCTGCTCGCAGGCCGCGACCAGTCGGCCAAGGACCGGCTGGAGTGGGCGAAAATGCGGATGGATCCGACCGACATCTCCGACGTCACCGGCTTCACCTATTCCTATCTGATCAACGGCCAGGACAGCGCCGCCAACTGGACCGGCCTGTTCAGGCCCGGCGAACGGGTCCGGCTGCGGATCATCAACGCCTCGGCGATGACCAACTTCAACTTCCGCATCCCCGGCCTCGCGCTGACGGTGGTCGCGGCGGACGGGAACCTGGTTCAGCCGGTCGAGACCGACGAGCTTCAGATCGCCATTGCCGAAACCTACGACATCGTGGTCACCCCCACCGAGGACAAGGCCTTCGGCGTGATCGCCGAGGCGCTCGACCGCTCGGGGCAGGTGCGCGGCACGCTGGCCCCGCGGATGGGCATGGCGGGCGCAATCCCCCCGCTGCGCAAGCGCCCGCTGCTGACCATGCGCGACATGGGCATGGACATGTCGGGGATGGACATGGGCTCGGGCGGCGAGATCGACCTGTCCAGGCCGGCCAACGATTCGATGGCTGGCCACTCCATGAACATGCGCGACAAGAGCGTCGCGCCACAGGTGAAATTCGGCCCGGGCGTCGCCACCATCTCCCCCTCGCCGGTCGACCGGCTGGCCGACAAGCCAACCGGGCTGGAGGAGGTCGATCACCGCGTCCTCACCTATGCCGACCTGCGCAGCCGCGTGCCCAACCCGGATCCGCGCAAGCCCAGCCGCCAGATCGATGTCCACCTTACCGCCAACATGGAACGCTACATGTGGTCTATCGACGGGGAGACCCTGTCCGATGGCCCGGCGCCGATACCGTTCCGCGAGAACGAACGGGTGCGGGTGAACCTCATCAACGACACGATGATGCCCCACCCGATCCACCTCCACGGCCACTTCTTCGAACTGGTCAGCGGCGAGCCGGGCCACCGGGTGCGCAAGCATACGGTCAACGTCCTGCCCGGCGGCAAGGTCGCCTTCGATCTTACCGCCGATGCCCCGGGTGACTGGGCCTTCCACTGCCACATGCTGCTGCACATGCATGCCGGGATGATGCGCGTCGTCACCGTCCGCCGCGATGGGGAGCAGGCCTGATGCGCGCGCTCCTCCTCGCCGCCGCCGGATCGCTGGCGCTGGCCGCTCCCGCCCTCGCGCAGGAGCACCAGCACGACATGGGCGGCATGGACCATTCAGGGCACGACATGGCCGGGATGCCAGGCATGGACATGTCCGGCGAGGCGCCGCCGCCCGCCGCCGACGATACCCCCGGCGATGCCGCCCCGCCGCCGGTACCGACCGATCACCCGGCCGACCGCTTCTCCTCTGCCGAGCGCATGGCCCGCGCCCGCGCCGGGCTGATGACCGAGGGCAAGTGGATCGGCAGCGCGGTGATGCTGGACCGCCTCGAATACCGCACCGGCTCCGGCCACGACGGCTACGCCTGGAAGGGCAGCGCCTGGTACGGCAGCGACCTCGACAAGTTCGTCCTCGCCACCGAAGGCGAAGGCCTCTTCGGCGATAGCGCGGAGCGTGTCGAGGTCCAGGCGCTGTGGCGCCGCGCGGTGGACCCCTGGTTCAACCTCGAGGCCGGCGTCCGGCAGGACTTCCGCCCCCGGCCGCGCCGCACCTATGCCGTGCTCGGCGTCGAAGGCCTGCTGCCGTATTGGATCGAGGGCGAGGCGCAGCTCTATGTCTCGCACAAGGGCGATGTCCACGCCCGCCTCTCGGCCAGCCACGACCTGCGCCTGTCGGGCCCGCTGGTGCTCCAGCCGGAGGTTGAAGTGAATTTCGCCTTTCAGGACGTGCCCCAGCTCGGCATCGGCTCCGGGGTCGAACGGATCGAGACCGGCGCCCGCCTTCGCTACGAGATCAGGCCCGAATTCGCCCCCTATGTCGGCGTCAACTGGGAGCGCAGCTTCGGGGGCACCGCCCGGGCCACCCGCGCCGCCGGCGAAAGCGCCTCGGCGGTCACCGCCGTGGCCGGCATTCGCGCCTTTTTCTAGCGGGGGACAGGTCGGCTCAGGCCGCCAACCTGTCGGGCTCCGGCGGATGCATGGTGTGCCACGGCGTCACCTGCTGGAACGCGTGTCCCGCCCGCAGCAACAGGTCCTCGCAGAAATGCTTGCCAACCAGCTGGAAGCCTATCGGCAGGCCGAGCCGGTCGAACCCGCCCTGCAGCGTGATCGACGGGTTGCCCGCCATGTTGATCGGGGCGGCGAAGTGGGTCATTCGCGTCGAGCTGTTGGTTGGCCCCGGCCCGACCGGGTCGGGCAGCGCCGGGATGAGGAGCAGGTCGACGTCGTGGAACAGCGCGGCGATCCGGGCTGTCAGCCTGACCCGCTCGAGGTGGGCCTCGGCCTGTCTGATCGGGTCCACCTTCGGCGCCGCCTCGAGCATGGCCCGCAGACCGGGGCCATAGCGCTCGCGCTGGGCGGGAAAGGTCGCGGCGTGGGAAATGGCGGCCTCGCCCATGATCAGCGTGGCAAAGGCCTTGATCGCCGCTCCAGGGAAGGGCAGCCGCACTTCGACCAGCTGCGCCCCAAGGTCGGCGAACACGGCTGCGGCGGTGTCGAGCACGGCCTGGATCTGTGCATCCACCCCGTCGCCGAGGCCTGGGTCGACCCCAATCCGCAAGCCACTGATTCCCAATCCTATTCCCGAGAGGTAGTCCGCCACCGGCACGCGCGAAGAGGTCGGATCGCGCGGGTCGTGGCCGGCAATCGCCTGGAGCACCGCCGCCGCATCCCCCGCCGTCCGCGCCATCGGCCCGACGCAGTCATAAGTGCTTCCAAGGGGGAAGATCCCGAAGTTGCTGACCCGCCCAAACGTCGGCTTCACCCCCGTCAGCCCGTTCGCCATCGACGGCGCCCGGATCGATCCGCCGGTGTCAGTGCCCAGCGCCGCGTAACAGAGCCCCGCCGCCGTCGCCACGCCCGATCCGCTCGAAGATGCCCCGGCCCAGTGCGCCGCGTTCCACGGGTTCACCGGGATTGCCATCTCCGGATGGTGGCTGCCAAGTGCCCCCTCGGTCGTGGCCAGCTTGCCAAGGATGATCGCTCCCGCCCGTTCAAGCCTGTCCACCACCGCCGCATTGACCGTCGGCCAGTAATCCTTGCGGATCGCCATGCCGGCCGTGGTCGGCGCAAAGGTCGTGTCGCACAGGTCCTTGACCGCCACTGGTATCCCATGAAGCGGCCCCCGCCGCTGCCCGCAATCAAGCTCCGCCTGCATAGCCCCGGCGCGGTCGGCGGCATATTCCGCCGCCACGTGGAAATAGCTGTGCAACTCCCCATCGCGCTGCCCAATCCGCCCCAGCTCTGCCTCCAGGAGTTCGCCCACTGAGACCTCCCGCCGGGCCACCATTTCGGAGGCTTCCAGCAGGCTGCGGTAATGAAGCGGCCGATCGCTCATGCAAACTTCTCCCGATCTTGGCTTAGGCGACTAACGCCGCGCTCACGGGATGCTCCTGCGGCCGCGGTTCGGCAAGGCTGGTTGGGTCGGGGCTGCTTGCGTGACCGAAATTTGGTCGCTGGCGCACCCGACAGGATTCGAACCTGTGGCCTCTGCCTTCGGAGGGCAGCGCTCTATCCAGCTGAGCTACGGGTGCGTGACGAGGGCGCCTAGCAGAGCCGGTGCAGGGTTGCCAGAGCCAATTGTGGCGGGGGCACTCGCATCCGCACCCTTCAGCCTTAGGCATTTCGCAAGCATGAGCCGGTACGCTCAAGCCATGAGCACCGTTACGCCCGAATCGTTGCCGGAAACCGGTATGCCTGGCCAATCGGGCAGGGCTATCGGCCGGGACAGAGCCGGCGCGCTGGCCGGGCAGTGGGCGGCAATCCATGACGCCGCAGCGGTTGTCGCGGCCCTGGCGGGGCAGGTGACTGATCCGACCGAAGCTGCGGTGGGGGCTTTCCCCGCCGCATTGATCCAGTCTGGCGGACAACGCCTGGCAGTGGCGCGGCAGGGAATGGACGACCTTTCCCTGATGCTCGAGGCCGGGGTCCGCGCGCTCCTTTCGCTGCATGCCCGGGGCGCAAACCCGGCTCCGGCGGCGGCAGCGCTGTGGGCCGAATTCCGCGCCGTGCGCGACGCCGTGCTGGCGTTGGCCCCGCCGGAGCGGCGAATGCTCGGCTAAGGCGAGCCCCGCGCTTGCCAAGTTCCCGGTATGTTCTATAGGTGGGGCCATGGATCCGCACCCGCTCCAGATCTGTTCCCCGCCCGCGTCAGCCGGAGGCGACAACCCTGCCCTTGCCGATGTGCGGCATGCGTCGGCCGTATCGCGTGGCATCGGCAGGCTGTTTGCCCGCAACGGGATCTGGTGCTTGTCCGAGATGCCGCTGCGCAACGGGCGCCGGGCCGATCTCATGGGGATCGATGCCAAGGGCCACGTAATCATCGTGGAAATAAAGGTAAGCCGGGCCGACCTCCTCGGCGATGGGAAATGGACCGAATATCTCGATCATTGCGACCGGTTCTTCTGGGGCCTGCACCCCGCCCTTGATCGCGCCTGCATGGATACAGAGGCGTTTCGGCCCGGCGATTGCGGGCTGATAGTGGCTGATGGCTACGATGCGGAAATCCTGCGCGCCGCCCCCCTGCTGCCCTTGGCCGCCGCCCGGCGCAAGGCCGAGGTGGAGCGGCTGGCGCGGACGGCCTTGCGGCGCCAGGTGATCGGCGCCGATCCCCATTGCGCCGCCTGGGGTGACTAGATTCTGGTCCTAAGGGCTGGCCACCGCGCGCTTGTCCAGTTCGGCGATGAGTGCATGTTTTTCCGGAGGGCTCAGCATCGGCCAGTCCGCGATTTCTGTCAGCGTGCGATGGCAGCCAAGGCACCAGCCGGTACGCGGATCGATCCGGCAGATGCGATTGCAGGGGCTGGGCGGTTCGCGCATTTCCGTGCGGTTCAACCACGACCCGCAGGCAGTGGCAACCGGCCCGACGCTTAATTTCCTTGCGTTTTTGCGTAATCGTCCGTAGGGGGCCCCGTGACCGACGCGAGGTTTTGCTTCGCGCAATCGTCCGCCAGCGTGAGATCCCGTCCTTTGGCGCGCGATCCGCGGCGATGCACGGGCCACATCACGAGCTTCCCCTTCACGCACGGGTCGCGAACCGCGAACCCATGCCCTCCCACGCGACCAGCTCGTTCGCGTGGCAATGAAAGCTTTGAACTACCATGTCTTATTTTTCTGACCTCGGCCTCGCCGACCCGATTCTGCGCGCGCTTGAGAGCAAGGGCTATGCCGATCCCACGCCGATCCAGCGCCAGGCCATCCCGGCCCTGCTGGAAGGGCGCGACCTGCTGGGAATTGCCCAGACCGGAACCGGCAAGACGGCCGCGTTTGCGCTGCCCTCGCTGCACCGGCTGGCCAATGATCCGCAGGAGCTGAAGTCCGCCTCCTGCCGGATGCTGGTGCTTTCGCCCACGCGCGAGCTGGCAGCGCAGATTGCCGACAACATGAAGGGCTATGCCAAGTACCTGCGCCTCTCGGTCCAATGCGTGTTCGGCGGCGTTCCCGTGGGCAAGCAGGCGCGGGCGCTGACCCAGGGCACCGATGTCCTCGTGGCCACTCCGGGCCGCCTGCTCGACCTGATTGACCAGCGCGCGCTGACCCTGCGCCACGTCGAGATCTTCGTTCTCGACGAAGCCGACCAGATGATGGACCTCGGCTTCATCCAGCCGCTGACCCGAGTGGCCGCGCTGCTGCCCAAGGACCGCCAGAGCCTGTTCTTCTCGGCAACCATGCCCCAGGCAATCGCAGACCTCGGCCGGCGGTTCATCAACAATCCTGTTCGCGTGGAAGTGGCGCCGCAGTCTACCACGGCCGAGCGGGTTGAGCAGTACGCCACCTTCGTCAACCAGACCGAGAAGCAGGCCCTGCTTACGCTGACGCTGCGCGCCGGCCTCGCTGACAAGTCGATCGACCGCGCCCTCGTCTTCACCCGCACCAAGCACGGGGCGGACCGCGTCGTGCGCCACCTGGCCGGGGCGGGAGTCAGCGCCGCGGCAATCCATGGCAACAAGAGCCAGGCCCAGCGCACCCGTGCGCTGGAAGGTTTCCGCCAGGGCTCGGTGCCGATCCTCGTGGCGACCGACATTGCCGCGCGCGGGATCGATGTCTCGGGCGTCAGTCACGTGTTCAACTTCGAAATCCCGAACGTGCCTGAGCAGTATGTTCACCGCATCGGCCGCACTGCGCGGGCTGGTGCGGACGGTATCGCGCTCAGCTACATCGCCCCTGACGAGCGGCCCTATATTCGGGATATCGAGCGGCTGACCAAGGTCAAGCTGACCCAGCAGCCGCTGCCCGAGGACTTCCTCAAGCTGGCCGCGGGTCTGCCCGCGCCGAAGAAGGTCAATCCGGGCGAGGCCGGGGCGGACCGGGACCAGCGCGGTGAACGCCATGGTCAGCGAGGCGGACAGCGCGGGGGCGGTCGTCCTCAGGGTAACCGCGATGGTCAGCGCAGCCACAGCGGGGGCCAGGGGGCTCGTCCGAACGGTGGCCGTCCCGAAGGTGACCGGCATGAGCGTCCGGAGGGCGAGGCCCGGCCCAAGCGCCGGTTCCGCCCGCGTGGACCCAAGGGTTTCGGCCAGCACGCGGGCAAGGTGCGCCGGGCGGGCTGAAAACGCTTGCATGGCGGCATCGGGATGGCGAATCCAGAAGCGACCCGCAGTCAACAGACTTTGGTTGCGGGTCGCTTTCGCCATGCGCGCACAGGCCGGGTCAGATCCCGAAATGCTCCCTGTACCGGGCGTAGCACCGTGCGCCGGCGGCCAGCCGGATCAGCGCGCCTTCGGCCATGGCCCGGGCGCGCTCACCGTCCTCGGCTACCAGCGGGTGGATCGCTTCGGCGAGCCAGGCCTCGGAATGCCTGACGTCGAGATGGGCGTGCAGTTCGAAGTAGCGGCGCTCCCCGCCCGGGCGGCCGAGGCGCCTTAGCGCGGCGGCGGTGAGAGCCGAGCGGGCCGGGGCGGTCAGTTCGATCACGCCAAGCGCGCCGACAGAATGCCAGGCATAACGCCGGCTGGCGGCCATCGCGGTCATGGCATTGGCAAGGGCGAGGCTTTCCAATGTGGTCGTCTCGATTGCGGGTTCGAGCTTGAGCCCGCTGGTCAGGCGGGCAAGCATCGGCCCGTGCATTCCAGGCGCCTGGCCGCGGCCCATCTCATCCCAGTAATTGCGCGCCAGTTCGAGCTTGGCCTGGTGGGGCAGCTTGATCTGGGTGAGTGCGACCAGGTCGTCGAATCCGGCCTCTCCCGCAGCCTCCTGCTGCAGGAACCAGCGAACCTCGTCGAGGCTGGCCGTCCGCGCGAGCCAGTCGTGCAGGCGGTCGTGCTGGCCCGGGCCGCTGAGCTCCAGTGCGCTGAACCATATGACAAACTGGTCGGCGTCATCGGGTGCCTCGGCGGCGAGCGGAGCGATCTCTGCACGCAGGTCTTCGAGGAAGGCGCCTTCAAGGCGCTGCATGACCATGTCCTGCGCAAGGCGGTGTTGCCAGTCGGCGGTCGGGAAGGCGGGGGCCAGGCGCGTACGGTTCCAGCGAGCAAGTTCCTGCTGGAACGCGTCGGACAGGAATTGTGCACCGGCCGCCCGCTCGGGTCGGAGGGGAAGAGTGGCCATGGAAATCGATCTCCTTTGGCGCAACAACGGCTCGCGGAGAGGCCGTGTTCCGTCCGCTGGTCGCCTCGCCCCTGTCCATTCGCCCCTCGATCGGGCATGAGCACAGGATGGATGGTGCCCTGATCCCTGCCGCAGTTGCATCGGCCCTGGCGATGACCGGCATCGTGGCTCTACGCTACCTGCTGGCCAGCGGTGCCTTCGCGCTGGCCACAAGAGCGGTGCGCCCGGGCCTCTATCGCGGTCTCAAGGACCAGATCCGGGCGGAGATCAGGTGGTCGCTGCTGTCGGCGGCGATCTACGGGATTCCGGCGGGCCTGGTGGCCTGGGGCTGGCAAGCCCGCGGGTGGACACTGATCTATACCGGATCTGACGCCTATCCGCTGTGGTATCTGCCGCTGTCGTTGCTCCTATTTTTGTTCGTTCACGACACCTGGTTCTACTGGACGCACCGGCTGATGCACTGGCCGCGCTGGTTCCGTCTGGCCCACGCCGTTCACCACGCGAGCCGCCCGCCGACCGCTTGGGCCGCAATGAGTTTTCATCCGCTGGAGGCGGTGAGCGGAGCCGTGGTCATCCCTGCGCTCGTGTTCGTCATCCCTATCCACGTCGGCGTGCTGGGCCTGGTGCTGACAATCATGACGGTCATGGGTGTGACGAACCACATGGGCTGGGAGCTGTTTCCGCGGGGTCTTGTTCATGGGCCCGCAGGCGCGTGGTTGATAACTGCCTCCCACCACCATCGTCATCACGAGCATTACCAATGCAATTACGGTCTCTATTTCCGGGTCTGGGATCGCTTGTGCGGAACCGATCGCGGCTTGCTCGTGCCATGAAATCACTGTTCGTCGCTGGCGGGGCTGCGCTACTCGCCGGCGCCAATGCACCGACGCAGGACGTGAGCGTGGTGGTCAGTGGCCTGCGCAGTTCGCGTGGCCAGGTGCTGGCCTGCATTACCGCAAGTTCAGCGGCCTTTCCCGACTGCAAGAAGGACCCGTCCGCCCGGCATCTTGCTGTTGTCGTGCACGGTTCCGGGCCGCTAGTGCTCGATTTCGGCCCGCTTGCTCCGGGCGTCTATGCGGTGTCGCTGTTTCATGACGAGAACGCGAACGGCAAGCTGGACACGATGATGATGATCCCGCGCGAGGGCTTCGGATTTTCCCGTGATGCCAGGGTGCGATTCGGCCCGCCACGGTTCGCGGCAGCCGCGTTCCAGGTTGATGCCCATCCGGTCAGGCAGGCCATCCGCATGCGCTACATGCTTGGGAAAGCGCCTTAGCCGGCTGAACGAATTCGCCGCATGAAGGTTGACCCGGGGCGCGATGGTGGCCAACGGGGTCGCCATGGCAGACGGGCGCGATGAACCGGCCGTTCAGGGCCCCTATTCCCCGGCCTCCTCTCCGGATGGCAGTTTCGCGCCCTTTCGCTTTCCAGCGTTCCGCAATGTGTGGTCCGCAAACGTGCTCTCCCAGATCGGTTCGCAGATCCAGCTGGTGGGCGCGGGCTGGCTGATGACCGAACTCACCAGCGAGCACCGGATGGTCGCAGCCGTGCAGGCGGCAAGCCCGCTGTCGATGCTGCTGCTCAGCGTGCTGGCCGGCGGGGTGGCGGACAATTTCGATCGCCGCCGGGTGATGCTGGCCGCGCAGTGGTTCATGCTGCTGGTATCCGCTGCCCTGGCGGTCCAGGCCTGGCTTGGCATGCTCCAGCCGTGGTCGCTGTTGACGTTCAGCCTGCTGGTTGGCGCCGGCATGACCATGCAGATGCCGGCGTGGCAGGCTTCGGTGCGGACCCTGGTCGACTCCCGCGTGCTGCCGCAGGCGATTTCACTGAATTCCATCGCTTTCAACCTGGCCCGAACCGTGGGCCCGGCGATCGGCGGGATCGTACTGGCGATGGCCGGTGTATCGATCGCCTTTGCCATCAATGCGCTCAGCTACGTGGCCATGATCGTGGTATTCACCCAGTGGCAGCCGTCGGTGGCCCCGCCGCTACGCAACCCGCTGTTGCCCTCGATCATGGCCGGGACCCGCTATGTCTTCGGGTCAAGTCCGCTGCGCCGGCTCATCTTCCGCGGCGCCGCCTACGCTTCTGCCGCCATGGCGCTCCAGGCCCTGCTCCCGGTAGTTGTCCGCGAAGGCATTCACGGCAATGCATCCGACTACGGACTGATGCTGGGAGCATTCGGCGTCGGCTCGGTGGCCGGTGCGCTGCTGTCGCAGAAATTGCGCAGGGCAGGCGGCGCCGAACTGACCATCGGGGTGGCGACAGCCTGCGCGGCCGCGGCCCTTGCCGGGCTCGCCATCGTGCACACGGTCCTTACCGCAATACCCTTCACGTTCATCGGCGGCGTCGGCTGGACGACATGCCTCACCACGCTGAACGTCGGGACCCAGTTGCGCTCACGCGACGACATGCTGGGACGCAGCATGGCGATCTATCAGGCTGTCACCTTCGGCATGGCGGCAATTGCCGCCTGGTGCTGGGGAATGCTCTCGGACCTTGCCGGGATTCGCATCACTCTTGCCGTCGCCTCGGCCACGCTGGTTGTTAGCGGTATGGTCTTGCGGTTCCTGCTGCCGATGCCCGCCCCGGGAGAGGGCGTCCTCCTGTCCCGCAACTGATTCCAGCTTGGCGCAACTTAACGCTTAATCAAAGATGTTGCGCCATAGCCTGTCGGTACGTTCGACAGGATGCTTGTCCATGGATACCTTGCGCGGTGATTTCTTCGGCTTGGGCGCCTCGGAAGGGGAGCCTGAAAGCTACGATCCGATCGAGGATGAGATCGGCCCCGAGCCGCCGCCCCCCACGGTCGGGCAGAATGAACGCCGTCTGCAGGTCAGGGCCTATAACCATTGGGCCAGCCTGCTGGGTGACCGTGCTTTCCCGGTGATATCCGACCTTGCGCTCGGCAGCCTGCCGGATTTCGACCCCTTTGCCGTGCTGCTCGATTTCGCCGAGGGGGTGGATCAGCCGACGGTCAGTTTCATCGGCCAGGCGCTGGCCGAAGAATCGGGCTGCGCCGGTACGGCCCTGCGCCGCCTGGCCGACGTGCCGAGCCGGACCCTGCTCTCGCGCATCACCGATCATTACCTGCAGATTTTCGGCAATCAGTCGCCAGTGGGATTCGAAGCCGAGTTTGTTAACCAGCGTGGCCGCACAATCCTCTATCGCGGCATCCTCCTGCCTTTTTCGCGCGATGAGCAGGGTGATTCGATCGACTGCATCTACGGCGTTATCAACTGGAAGGAACTGGCCGACCAGCAGACCACCGACGAATTGATGCATGCCATTGATCGTGTACTTGCAAAGCCAGTGCCGGCCCGTCGCGAGGCGGTTCCGCTGACTGAATGGGCCGACGGCCCCGCCGACCTCGCCCCCGCCGGTCTCGAGCCGCTCGACCTCGGCGCATTTGTCCTCGGAGCCGATGCTCCGGCCGGACTTGCCGATCTTCTCGCCAGCGCCCGCGAATCCGCCCGAAGTGCAGCCACCACCGACGAACGCAGCCGTCAGGCGCTTTATGAAGCCATCGGCCGGGCCCATGCCTTCGCCCTGGCGGCAGACGGCGATCCGGAAGGCCTGAGCGAGCTGGTCGTGCAAGCCGGGCTCGTCATGCAGGAGCGGGCGCCGCTGATCCCGGTGGTCAAGCTCGTGTTCGGCGCCGACTACGACAAGACGCGGCTGACCGAATATGCGACTGCCATCGCCCATGCACGTCGCGTGGGCCTGCCGGGCGACGCGCTGGCCCGTTATCTCGCCACCCATCCGGGCGGGCTCAAGGGCGTCGTCCAGATCGAGCGGAGCTTGCGTCGGGCCCATACGGCCGATCCGCAAGCAAGCTCGCGCGATCGTCTCACTGAACGCCTGCGGAGCGTTCCGGCGCGACCGCTCGGGGCACTGGCCCCGCATGGCGAGGAGTTCGCGCTAGTCATTGCCCGCCGGACGCCTGCGGGTGAGGTTGTCCTGCTTGGCGAAGTCACCGACCCCGCCCTGCTCGTGCGCGCGGCGCGGCGGCTGCTTGACTGACCGCCGACGATAGGGGGCGCGCCCGCAGGCCAAACCGGCTATCGTCGGACCATGACGGGCTTTCACACCAGGTTCAGGCGGGCGGGTGATGGTGCGGCGGCGATGCACCGCTCCTCGCCTCCCCTGTCGCCCCTGCGCCCGCTGCGGCTGCTGATCGCCTTCTTCGCCCTGGCCGCACTGGCATGCCGCCCGGTCGCCGCCCAGTCGATCCTGCGCGATGCAGAAACCGAGGCCCTGCTGCGCGACATGTCCTCTCCGCTGGTCAAGGCTGCCGGGCTCGATCCGCGCAACGTCGACGTGGTGCTGGTCGGCGACAATACCATCAATGCTTTCGTGATGAACGGGCAGACCGTCTATCTCAACGCCGGCCTGATCAATGCCGCCGACAGCGCCAACCAGGTGCAGGGCGTGATCGCCCACGAACTCGGCCATATCACCGGCGGGCACGCGATCACCGGCGCCGAGGGCGCGAAATCGGCGACGGCAGTCAGCCTGCTCTCGCTTCTGATCGGCGTCGCTGCCGCAGCGGCGGGCGGGGGTGATGCGGCCATGGCAGCGATGATGGCGGGGCAGAGCGCGGCCATGGGCAAGTACCTTGCCTTCAGCCGGGTCCAGGAATCCCAGGCCGATGCCGCCGGCGCCAGTTTCCTCGCCAAGGCGGGGATCAGCGGGCGCGGATCGATCGAGTTTTTCAAGAAGCTGGAGGCGGAGGGCTACCGCCGCGGCTATAGCCAGGCCGACCAGGACCCCTTCATGTCGACCCACCCACTGGAGAGCGACCGGATCGCCCTGCTCGAGGAAAGCTACAAGAAGGACCCGGCCTGGAACCGCCCCAGCGATCCCGCGCTCGAGGCACGGTTCAAGCGCGCCAAGGCCAAGCTCTATGGCTATCTTTCCGAACCCGAGCAGACCCTCGTCACCTACCCGGTCAGCGACGTGTCGGTGCCCGCCCGCTATGCGCGCGCCTATGCCTGGCACAAGCAGGCACTGACAGCCAAGGCAATGGAGGAAGTCGACGCCCTGCTCAAGAACGCGCCGGCCGATCCCTATTTCCTCGAGATCAAGGGCCAGATTCTGCTGGAGGCCGGCAAGCCGGCCGAGGCTCTCGCGCCGTTGCGCCGGGCAACCGAGCTGACCGGCAACCAGCCGCTGATCGCGACGACCTTCGGCCATGCCCTTGTCGCCACCGAGCAGCCCGGCAACCTCGCCGAAGCGCAGCGGGTACTTAAGGCCGCGGTCGCCCGCGACCGCGAGAACCCGGATGCGTGGTACCAGCTCGGTGTCGTCTACAACTCGCTCGGCGATGCGCCGCGCGCGCGGCTGGCCAGTGCGGAGCAGCAGATCATGCAGCGGCAATGGCGCATGGCGCTGGGGAGTGCCGAGGCCGCGCTCGGCAGCCTGCCCGCCGGCTCAGCCGATGCCATCCGCGCGCAGGATATTGCGCTCCAGGCCCGCGCGGAGATTGAACGCGCAAAGAAGCACAAGTAAGCCAGCAGGCATGACCCAACCGAACCGGGCCCTGGCCGGCCAGTCCCGACCGCTCCTGATTAATACCGTGCTTGCGCTTGCCTTCGCGGCGATGGGCGCTGTCGGAGGGTGGCTGTGGCAATCGCACCGCGGCAGAGCGGATGACGCCGTTATCGGCAAGGGAGAGCGTGCCGCAATCGAGCAGGTGGTCCACGATTACCTGTTGGCGCATCCCGAAGTCCTGCCCAAGGCCATGGACGAATTGCAGCGCCGCCAGAATGCCCACCAGCTTTCCGGGCTACGCGCGGATCTCGAGCGGCCGGCCACCGGGGTGGTCCTGGGCAACCCGCAAGGCAAGGTCGTTCTCGTCGAGTTCACCGACTATGCCTGCGGCTACTGCCGCAAGAGCGTGGCAGACGTCGACGCGCTGATCGCCGCCGACCCGGATCTCAAGGTGGTGGTGCGCGAGCTCCCGATCCTCACACCAGAAAGCGCCGACGCGGCCAAGTGGGCCATCGCCGCGGGCGAGCAGGGCAAATATGCCGCGTTCCACAGGGCCATGTTCCAATCCGGCCGGCCCAACGCCGAAACCATCGCCGCTGCTGCCCAGGTCGCGGGTCTTGACCTGGCGCGCGCCCGGACAGTCATCGCCAGGCCTGAGACTGAGGCCGAACTGGTCCGCAACCTGCAGATGGCTAAGGACCTCGGGTTCACCGGCACGCCCAGTTGGGTCGCGGGTGATGCGCTGTTGACGGGGGCAGTCGGTGAGGAGCAGCTCTCGAAAGCCGTGGCCGACGCGCGCTCCTGATCGGGGGCACCTTTGCGACCGGTCGAAGGCTTACGGGACGGTGCCGCGAACGTAGGGCCGCATGCCCTTCCCGCGCTCGCCAAACCTGCTAGAAACCTCCCATGGCCGTCCTGCCGTTTCGACCGACCCCGTTCTTCGCCAACAAGAACCAGGCCTTCTGGCGCCTGCAGGCGCTGGGCTGGGGCGGCGCACTGGTGCTGCGTGCCATGTCGTCGCTGGCCAACGGACAGGGCGCCTCGTTTCTCGTGGTGGTGTTGATCGCAACCGTCACCGGTTTTTCGATCTCGCTGATCCTCTCGGTCATCTATCGCCTGCTGATCGCCCGGCGGGCTCTGATCACATGGGGGGTGACAGCCCTTGTCCTCCCTGTGGCGGTGACGCTTTATGCTTTCATCGATGCCTGGGTCATTGGCCTCTATCGCCCTGAAAGCGGTGCCGGCTTCGCCCAGCTGCTGATCGGCGTGTTCTATCTCGACATGACCCTGCTGGCGGCATGGTCGGCGCTCTATTACGCGATCAATTTCTACCTGCAGATCGAGGAACAGAACGACCAGTTGATGCGGCTGGAAAACCAGGCGACCCAGGCCCAGCTGGCGATGCTGCGTTATCAGC
>DASTGC010000399.1:0-6270 GCA_035719485.1 Novosphingobium sp. | reverse complement strand
CGCCGCCGGCGGCGGGCTTGGCGCCTGGCTGCGTTATTGCACCGGCCGCGCCTGGCTTACCGCGATCGGGCCGATTGCGGCGAGCGCCTTTCCGTGGGCGACGCTGACCGCCAACGTGCTCGGCAGCCTTGCCATGGGATTGCTCGTCGGCTGGCTGGCGCGCCATGGCACGGCTGGCGGCGAGGCCTGGCGACTGCTGCTGGGCGTCGGCGTGCTGGGGGGCTACACCACGTTTTCCTCGTTCGCGCTGGAGTTTGCCGTGTTCGTGGAGCGCGGGGCGCTGGCCTCGGCGGCGCTTTACGTGGGGGTTTCGCTGGCTGCAGGCTTCGTTGCCCTGTTCGCCGGCCTCGGCCTTGCCCGGGTGATGGCATGACCCTTCGAGAGCCTCAGGGCGAGCGGGATGCAGTCCGCCAGTTCACCGTCGGCAAGGACGACGAAGGGGCGCGGCTGGACCGGTGGTTCAAGCGGCACCTGCCGCAGGTGGGCTTCGCCACGGTCTCGCGCTGGGCGCGCACCGGGCAGATCCGGGTGGACGGCAAGCGGGCCGATCCGGCGGACCGGGTGTCTGCCGGGCAGGTGATCCGGGTGCCCCCCGGCGGCAATGAGCCTGCCGGCAAGGCGCCGCGGGCGCGCAAGCCGTTGACCGAGGAACAGTTGGCGCTGGCGGACTCGATGGTGATCCACCGCGACCGTTCCGCGATCGTGCTCAACAAGCCGCCGGGGCTGGCGACGCAGGGCGGTTCGGGCACCTACGAGCATGTCGACGGGCTGCTTGATGCCTATGCGCCGGAAGGGCCCCGCCCCCGCCTCGTCCACCGGCTCGACAAGGATACCTCGGGCGTGCTCCTCGTCGCCGCGACACCGGGCAGCGCGGCGTTCTTTTCACGCCGGTTCTCCGGACGTTCGGCGCGCAAGATCTACTGGGCTCTGGTGGTCGGCATTCCCGACATCAAGGACGGCCTGATCGAACTGCCGCTGTCGAAGCAGCCCGGCACCGGCGGCGAGAAGATGATGGTCGACGAAAGCGGTGAAGGCCAGCCGGCCCGCACCCGCTACCGCGTGCTCGACCGCGCCGGGAACAGCGCGGCCTGGGTGGAGCTCCAGCCGCTGACCGGGCGGACCCACCAGTTGCGAGTGCACATGGCGGCGATTGGCCATCCGATCGTGGGCGACGGCAAGTATGGCGGGCAGGCGGCATTCCTGACCGGCACGATCAGCCGCAAGATGCACCTCCATGCGCGCCGCCTGATCATCGAGCACCCGGACGGTGCGCCGCTCGACATCACCGCCGAACTGCCCGAGCATTTCGCCAATTCGATGGCGCAGCTGGGCTTCCATGAGGAAGATGGGGCGGAGTTGCTCGAAGCGCCGAAGGTCGACGAGAAGGAAGCCAGGAAGACCGCCGCCAAGGCTCATGCGAAGCAATACCGCAAGGAGCGCCGGGGCGAGCGGCGCAAGCGCAGCGAGGCGCCTGCGGCGAACCGCAAGCCTACGGGGCAGCGGGCGGGCCAGAGCTCAGGCAAGCCCGGCGGCAAGTCCGGCGCCAAGCCGGCGCGGCCGAAGGCGCCACCCCGGAAGCGCTGATGCACCCCAACCCGGCCTTCCGCCATGACGACCGGGCGCTGCTCGAGGCGCTGGTCGACGAGATCGGCTTCGGCATGGTCTTCGCCCAGACGCCGGACGGGCCGCGGGTGGCGCACACGGCCCTGCTTTCGACCGGCGACGGCGCGGTGCAGTTTCACCTGGCGCGGGGCAATGGCCTGAGCCGCTGGCTGGCCGGCGGGACCGCGCTGGTGGTGGTGAACGGGCCCGATGCCTATGTTTCCCCGCGCTTTTCCGGCAATCCGGCGCAGGTGCCGACCTGGAACTACGTGGCAGTGGAACTGGAAGGGCGGGTCCGGCGCATGGACTCCGACGGCCTCACCGGCCTACTCCGGGACCTCGCCGAGCGGCACGAGGGCCGGATCGGCGGAGAGCCCTGGACCATGGACGCCATGCCCGAAGCGGACCTGCGGAAAATGCTGGGCGGGATCGCCGGGTTCGAGCTGGAGGTGGAGGCCTGGCGGCCAACCTTCAAGCTTTCGCAGAACAAGCCGGAAGCCGAGCGCAAGGCCATTGCAACGGCACTGCAAGCCTCCGGATCGCCGGCGCTGGCCGAACTGATGCTGCGGCTGGTGCCATGAGCGTGAAGCTGGCGGTGTTCGACTGCGACGGGACGCTGGTCGACGGCCAGGGCGCGGTGGTTTCCGCCATGGTCACGGCCTTTGCCGAGGCCGGCCTCGCCCCCGCCGATCCGCACCAGGTGCGCCGCATGGTCGGGCTCTCGCTGCCGCAGGCCGTCAGCCGCCTCGCCCCTGAGGCCGATGCCGAACAGGTGCGCGAGGCCGTTGCCGCCTACAAGACCGCCTTTCGCGCAGCGCGGGAAGCAGGAACGCTCGCCGAGCCGCTGTTCCCCGGCATTCCCGAGGCCCTGGGCGCGCTGGCCGCCGCCGGCTGGACCTTGGCCGTGGCCACGGGCAAGAGCGATCGGGGACTGGCGCACTGCCTTGCCGGCCACGGCATTGCCGGCCGCTTCGCCTCGCTGCAGACGGCCGACCGCCACCCGTCGAAGCCGCATCCGGCGATGCTCCAGGCCGCGATGGCGGAGACCTTCGCGGAGCCGAAGCAGGCGGTGATGATCGGCGATACGGCCTATGACATGCAGATGGCCCACGGCATCGGCGTGCGCGCGGTGGGCGTGGCCTGGGGCTATCACGACGCGCCCGAACTGCTGGCGGCCGGCGCGGCCTATGTGGCGCGCGACGTGGCCGATCTTGTGGAGTACCTGCTGGGATGACCGATAAGCCGCCCAAAGATCCGGCAAAAGCCCGGTTCTTCGCCATTGGCCTGATCCGCCTGTCAGGCGCGCTGATGGTGCTGTTCGGGCTGCTGATCACGGAGCGGCGGGTGGACCTGCCGTGGATCCTCGGCGTGATGCTGACCGTGTTCGGGTTCTTCGACGTCTTCGTCATGCCCAAGCTGCTGGCGCGGCGCTGGCGGACTCCGGGCGCATGAAGCGGTTCTACAAGGAGGTGACCGTCGGCCAGCGGGACGGGTTCTGGCACGTGCTGCTCGACGGGCGGGCGGTCAAGACCGTCGGCCAGCGCCCGCAGGCCCTGCCGACGCAGACCCTGGCCGAGCAACTGGCTGCCGAATGGTCGGCGCAGGGCGAGGAGATCGATCCGGCCACGTTCCTCTATCGCGACATGGCCGACTATGCGCTGGACGTGATTGCGCCGGACCCGGCGCAAGCTGTGCGCGACCTGCTGCCCTATGGCGAGACCGACACCCTGTGCTACCGCGCCGAGCCGGGCGATGCGCTGCGGCGTGAGCAGGACCTGGTCTGGGAGCCGCTCCTGCGCACCGCCGAGGCGCGCCACGCACTCCGGTTCGAGCGGATCGGCGGGATCATGCACCACCCGCAGCCGCCGGAAACGCTGGTCCGGCTGGAAGCGCTGCTGGGGGCACTGGATCCCTTTGCCCTTGCCGCCCTGCGCAACCTTGCCGGCCTTGCCGCCTCGCTGGTGATCGGCCTTTCGGTGCTCGACGGCGCGGCCAGCCCCGAGGAGCTGTGGACCGCGGCCAGTCTCGAGGAAGACTGGCAGGCTGAACGGTGGGGCCGCGACGCAGAGGCCGAGGCGCGCCGCGCGCACCGCCGCGAGGTCTTCCTTGCCGCCGCGCAATTTGCCAGACTGGCTGCGGGACAAGACAACGGGGAAGGATAGAACCATGGCCGACCGGACCGCCGGCGAACTGCTCGTCGCCCTGCTTCGCGCGATCGAGCGCGCCGACTATGCCGAGATCGGCGACTTGTTCGATCCGCACGGTGCGTTCGAATGCCCCTATTCGCCGGGTGGGCAGATGGCCGTGCATGGGCGGGAGGACGTCGTCGCCCTGCTGCGCGGTTCGATGGAGACCATGCTGAAGACCGTGACCTTCACCATCGACCGGGAATACCCCTGCACCGACCCGGCCTTCGCGATTGCCGAGTATCGCAGCGATGCCCTGCTCCACAACGGCAAGACCTACGCCAACCGCTACATCACCGTCTGCGAGGTGCGGGACGGGCGCATCGTGCTGTTCCGCGAACACTTCGATCCGCAGGCGATCGTGGCCAGCATGAGCTGATTCCAGCCGGTCCAGCCGGAGCGGAACGCGGGCTTGAGCGTTCCCCCGGCTGGAGAGCCGCCATGGAAACCACGATCCGGGTCAACGAGGGCCCGCTGACATTCAAACATCTGATCCTGCTTGGCATTGCCCTGGCGAGCGGTCGGCCGAACAAGGCGGCTCCACCTGATCGGGCCGCCCGGCAAAACAGACCCGATCCTGCCGCCGCGACAGCTGATGCGACAGGGCGCGGGCTCGATGCCGCATCGCCAACGCAGATCCCGGCCAAGGGCTGGAAGGAAGTGCTGCTGCGCACCTGGCAGGAGGCGGGGGACGACAATGTCGGGCTGGTCGCGGCCGGGGTGGCGTTCTACGTCTTCCTGGCGCTGGTGCCCCTGCTCGGTGCGGTGGTCCTGACCTACGGGCTGGTCGCCAGCCCCGAGGGGGTGGCAAAGTCAATGGCCAAGCTGACCACGATGCTGCCGCAACAAGTGGCCCAGATCATCGGGCAACAACTGGCCCAGGTGATCGAGACCTCCGGCAGCAAGAAGGGTATCGGCCTGCTGGTTGCCCTTGCCCTCGCCCTGTTTGGCGCGCGCAGCGCGGTCGGTGGGATCATCACCTCGCTTAACATCGCCTATGAGGAGCAGGAGAAGCGGGGATTTGTCTTCGTCAACCTGCTGGCGATCGGGATGACCGCGGCGGCCGTGGTGCTGATCGTGCTCGCGCTGGGAGCGGCGGGGGCGATGACCCTGCTTGGCAAGGCCCTGCCCCAGCTGCCGGGGGTGGTCGCGCTCCTGCTCAAGCTGCTGTCCTATGCCGCGCTGGCCGCCATCGCGGCGGCGGCGGCGGCGACCCTTTACCGCTACGGCCCTTCGCGCGACCGCGCGCAGTGGACCTGGATCACCCCGGGGACGCTGCTGTTCGCATCCGCGTGGGTGGTGCTGACGGCGGGTTTCGGGTTCTATGCGGCGAACCTGGGGCACTATGGCGCGACCTATGGCTCGCTTGCCGGGGTGGTCGTCCTGCTGACCTGGACTTACCTTTCCGCCTATGCCCTGCTGTTCGGCGCCGAGCTCAATTCCGAGCTGGAGCACCAGACCATGCGCGACACGACCGAGGGGCCGGAGCGGAGGCTGGGGACGCGCGGCGCCTGGTCAGCCGATCACGTGGCGCCGCCGGGCGGAGCAAGGGAGCCGGAGCAGCGGGAGAAGGCCGGGGCGGTGAGCGGAAATGGCTGAACCCACAAAGATCCGTTCCTCCCGAGCTTGTCGAGGGACTACTTCGAGCGGAGCGAGAAGCTCGCAACGTTGCCGCCCTCGCTGACGCTCGGGATAGTCCCTCGACTTCGCTCGGGAGGACCGGAATAAATTGAGCGGGGAGTGAGGTCTCAGCCCACCCAGTCAGCCACTTGCGCAGCCACCGTATTGGCCGCCTTGTTCAGGGCAGGGGCTACCCGGCGCGCGTCGGCCTTGCCGACCGGCACGCTGGCTTCGAACCGGCGGGTGGTGATCGCGCCGCCGGGGCCTTCGCGGACGGCATCATAGCGGACCAGCGCGGACCTGGTTGGGGCATCGTAGCCGAAAGCGAGCAGCCTTCCGCCAAGGCGGGCATGCCCGCTGGCGGCCTCGTTGCCTTCGAACACCAGCCGGTCGGACCGGGCGCGCAGGGTTTCGGCAAGGAGATGGCGGAACAGGCGCTCAGGGCGTTCGGCCCACAGCGCATTCTTGAGATAGGCGATATTGGAGGCATCGATGGTGACGGCGACCCGCTGGACGCCAAGAGCGCGATCAGTTTCCGGATCGAGGACCACCATGGCGGTATCGGCATTGCCGCTGACCGTCTGCCCCGCCGCTGGCGCGGCGACAGAGGTGAGGGTGAACAGGGTAGGCGGGGCCTTGCCGCCACCGAGGTTGACGCAGCCGGCGAGGCCGAGCGCCAGCGCGGCGGAAAGGGCAAGGCGCAGGCGCGGTGAACAGATCTTGGTCATGGCTTGTAATCCGGCAGCTTGGACCCGCCGATGACCGAGCCCGCGCCCTGATCATCGATCTTCTCCGTGATGTTGCGCAGCGCGCGGGTGGTCTCGCGCAGGTCGCGGATCGCGGCCTCGGCGGCGGGCAGCGT
>DASTGC010000398.1:0-3174 GCA_035719485.1 Novosphingobium sp. | reverse complement strand
GGCGTGCGTGCGCTCAATGCGCTCACCACCTTCGGCGTGGGCCAGCGCATCGGCATCATGGCCGGTTCGGGCGTGGGCAAGTCGGTCCTGCTCGACATGATTGCGCGCGGGGCCGAGGCAGACGTCGTCATCGTCGGCCTGATCGGCGAACGGGCGCGCGAAGTTTCCGATTTCGTCGCGCGCCACATGGCGGGCGAAAAGCGCGCGCGCACGGCGGTGATCGCCGTGCCTGCCGACCATGCGCCCAACCTGCGCATCCGCGGCGCCCTGCTCGCGACCAGCCTGGCCGAGCACTTCCGCGCTCATGGCCGCAAGGTCCTGCTGATCATGGACAGTCTCACCCGCGTGGCGCACGCCGCCCGCGAGATCGCGCTGCTGCTGGGCGAGCCGGGCGCAGCGCGGGGCTATCCCCCTTCCGCCCTCGCCACGATCACCAAGCTGGTCGAACGCGCCGGCAATTCGGCGGCCAGCGGGGGCTCGGTCACCGGGCTCTACACGGTTCTTGCCGATGGCGATTCCCAGGACGATCCGGTGGTCGACACCGCCCGCTCGATCCTCGATGGGCACGTTGTCCTCAGCCGAGATCTCGCCCAGCGCGGGCAATATCCGGCGATCGACGTCGGCGCCTCGCTGTCCCGCGTCATGGGCGATATCGCCGCGCCCGAACACCAGCGCATGGCCCGCACCTTCCGCGCCCTCGTCGCTTCCTACGAGGCCAATCGCGACCTTGTGCTGATGGGTGCCTACCGGGCCGGCGCCGATCCGGTGCTCGATCGCGCGATCGCCATGCAGGACGCGCTGCGCACCTTCATGGGCCAGGAACAGCATGATGTTGTCGCGCTTGGGGAAAGCATCGCTGGGCTCACCAGCCTCCTGGGTGAGGGCGGCAGGTGAGCGACAAGCGCCGCCTCGCGCGCCTCAAGCGCCTTGAAACCGTGCGCGCGATCGCCCGGCAAAACGCCGCCGCCGAGGCCGCAGCGGCCGAGGGCACGCTTGCCCAGCTGCTCGCCCTGGCCGAACGGACCGGCCGCCTTGCTGCCGACTATACCGGCCGTACCGCACCCGACGACGGCGATGCGCTGCGCCGCCTTTCCGGGTTCCGCTCGGGGCTGGTCGGGGTGGAGCAGGCGACCCGCGACGACGCGCGGCGGGCCCAGGCCGTGGCCGATGCCCGGCTTCACGAGCTTTCGCAGGCCGAACGCCGCCGCCAGGTCGCCGCCGACCGCGCCGACGCGGTTCGCCGCGCCATCGCGGCCCGGGGCGCACAGCCGCCGCTGGGCGCCCGCAAGGCAATTGGCACGGATCTTGATTAACCATCCTCGACACCGCCCTCGAGGACCTGCCGTTCATGATCGAAACAGCTGCCACGCCGACCGCCAGCCCCCTCGGGAGTACGCTGGGCGTGGGTTCTCCAGCGGGTGCGCTCGCTACGGCGAACGGCGGGAAATCGGGCGATCCCACGGATTTTGCGAACCTGCTGGGCGCTGACGAAGCGGCGGCGGCGGGCGAGCCGATCGTTCCAGCCACCGCAGCTCCGAACCGGCAAGTGCTTGCCGCCTTGCCGGCTGCAGTGGTTGCGACCGGCAAGATCTTGCCGCCCGTGCTTGCCGTTACGGATGTGGTTGAGACGCCTGCTGCCACACCGGCCGGGCCGCCGGTTCCCGTCCTGCCGCTCCTGCGCGCCGTGCGCCCGCTCGAAGTGGGCCAGCCGACCCGCACCCGCGCACCTGCCGCTCAGGCCAGCGAGGCAACCGCACCTGCCGACGATGCCACCGAGACGGCCCCAGTCTCGCTCACCACCATTGTGTTCACGCTGCCGCCCGTGGCGGCACAGGCCGAGCCGGCCGCTGCCGCAGCCAATCCCGTGCCGAACGCAACGCCGGCCCAGGCTACGCCTTCGGCCCTCCCGCTTATCCCGGCGATTGCCGCGCAGGTCGCAGGGCAGGTCCTCCCGCGCCCGGCAGACCAGATCACGCCGAAGGGTACCGAGGCTGGTGACGCGCGCACCCTGCACGTCCCGTCGGCCCCGGCTGCAGTGGCGGCGCAGGCCCAGTTCACCCTCGCCAGCCCGGTCGCGCCGAGCACGCCCACCAGCCTGCGCCTGCGCCCGGTTGTGGAGGCCAAGGCTGCGCCCGCCGCCGATACCGGCCCAACCGGAGCCCTGCCCGCAGCGATTGCGGATGCCGCGCCGGCAGTGCCGAACACTGCGGCCGCCGCCGCAGCTCCGGCCGGCCTGCCCGGGCTCGGTCACAGCTTCGCGGCGGTGGTCGACCGGCTGATGGCCGCGCGCGACGCGGTCCAGGGCGATGGCGCGGCCCAGCCGGTCGCCGTCAACCTGCGACATGCCGAGTTCGGCACCGTTTCCGTCCGCTTTGAGCAGCGCGCCGACGGCCTCTCGGTCGCCCTCGCCAGCCCCGATCCGGACTTCGCCCGGGCAGTCCAGGCGGCAGCCCCGGCGAGCGGCGGCAGCGATACCGGCATGTCGGGCAATTCGGGCAACAACGGCAATCATACCGGGTGGACCAGCCACTCGGCGGGAACGGGCGCGCAGGGCCAGCATGGCCAGCGCGGCGCGGCTCCGGGCCAAGCCGTTCGCTTCGCCACGCCCGCGCCCAATCCCCGCAGCGCGGTTGCTCCCGCACCAACCGATACCGCCCCGCGCGGCATCTACGCCTGATCCTGCAGCGATCCACCGAGTGAGACGAGACGATGAGCTCTGACAAGGAAACCAAGGACAAGAAGAAGAAGGGCGGCGGCATGCTGCTCAAGCTGGCCATCCCGGTCGTCCTGCTGGGCGTCGGCGGCGGCGGCATGTATGGCCTATTCGCCGCCGGGATCATCGGCGGCGGCGGCCACGAGAAGGTCAAGGAAGACAACAACCCCAAGCTCGTCCGCAAGGGCGAAGTCGATCCCTTCGCGCCAAAGGCGGAAGGCGGCAAGGAAGGCGAAGGCGCGGCGACCGAAGTCGAAGGCGACGGCGGCAGCCAGTACAAGACCAGCTACTTCACCTTCTCCGAGGAGTTCACGTCCAACCTCAAGGATTCGGACGCGCTGATCCAGGCCTCGATCGCCTGCTCGACCCGCCGCGACGGGCGCGTATTGATGTGGCTGAAGAAGCACGAGCTGGCGATCCGCTCGGCGATGCTCAGCGTCATTGCCGATACCCCCGAGACC
>DASTGC010000397.1:0-11815 GCA_035719485.1 Novosphingobium sp. | reverse complement strand
GCCGACGTCAAGGTGCAGGTGCTCACCCAGGCCCGCGAGGACCTGATCGCCACCTCGTTCGAGAGTCTGGCCGGCGTCCATTCCGCCATCGTCCACGTCTACAACGCCGTCTCGCCGCTGTGGCGGCAGGTGGTGTTCGGCATGGACCGGCCGCAGGTCCGCGGCATCGCCGAGACCGCCGCCAGGCTGCTGCGCGACAATGCCGCGCGCTTCCCGCAGACGGACTGGCACTTCGAATATTCGCCGGAGACCTTCTCCACGGCCGAGCTCGATTTCTCGATCGAGTGCTGCGAAGCGGTGATGGGCATCCTCCAGCCCACGCCCGACAAGCCAATCATCCTCAACCTGCCCGCCACGGTCGAGGCGGCGACGCCCAACATCTACGCCGACCAGATCGAGTATTTCTGCCGCAATCTGCCCAACCGCGAGAGCGCGGTGATCAGCCTGCACACCCACAACGATCGCGGCACCGGCGTCGCCGCGGCGGAGCTCGGGCTGATGGCGGGAGCGGACCGGGTCGAGGGTTGCCTGTTCGGCAACGGCGAGCGGACCGGCAACTGCTGCCTGGTGACAGTCGGCCTCAACATGTACACGCAGGGCATTGATCCCAAGCTGGATTTCTCCGACATCGACGAGGTGATCCAGACGGTCGAATACTGCAACCAGCTGCCAGTGCATGAGCGCCATCCCTATGGCGGCGAGCTGGTCTACACGGCCTTTTCCGGCAGCCACCAGGACGCGATCAAGAAGGGCTTCGCCGCGCAGGAGACGCGTAACGACCAGCTCTGGGCCGTGCCCTACCTGCCGATCGATCCGGCGGACCTGGGCCGCACGTACGAGGCGGTGATCCGGGTCAACTCGCAGAGCGGCAAAGGCGGCTTTGCCTGGGTAATCGAGCAAGATCAGGGGCTGAAGCTGCCCAAGCGAATGCAGGCCCATTTCAGCCGGTATGTGCAGGACCTGGCCGACGAACTGGGCCGTGAACTGCAGGCAGCCGACATCTGGGACGTGTTCCGCAAGACCTACCGGCTCGATGACCCCCAGCACTTCCAACTGCTCGACTACAACGAGATGCGCTCGCCCGATGGCAGCCGCGTCTTTGCCGGCAAGATCGGCGTCGATGGCAAGGCCCAGACCGTCTCTGGGCGGGGCAACGGCCTGATTTCCTCGGTCGTCGCGACGCTCGCCGAGACTTTCGGCGTGGGCCTGGAAATCCGTGACTATTCCGAACACGCACTCGGCAAGGGTTCGGATGCGCGGGCGGCGGCTTACGTGGAATGCGTGACGTCAGATGGCCGCACGGTCTGGGGCGTCGGCATCGACGAGGACGTGGCGACGGCCGGCGTGCGGGCAGTGCTCAGCGCAGCCAACGCAGCCAAGGCGTAAAATGCGCCAAGTGGGGCTCTGGCCGGCAACGGTCAGGGGCCCCTTGGCGCGAGCCACTCGAGTGCATCAGCTAACTGCTCATCTTCGAGGCGGAGGTCGTGGCTTCCTCCTCAGCTTACATGCCATCCTGCCGACGCATCACGATCAGCTGGAAGAGGAGGAACCCACCGCTCCCCGGGATCGACTGCCTCGGCCTCACCCCACAGCAGGTCTGCCATGGCATCGAGTTCCGCAAAGGCGCTATCAGCCAACGCCGGGTCGCGGCCGTTGAGCACCATCCTGCGGTTGCCCGGCTGAAGCAGGCGCCGCCGCAAGGCCTGTTGCAGAAGGCGCAGCCGGAAGCTTGCGGCTCCATTAGCCGCCTGGCCGTGCCGCAGCCGGTCGCGCGACCACGAGCTTTCGATCAGCCCAACCCGGTCAATCACCATGCGGTTGTAGCGCCAGTGCGGGCCTCGGTGGAGCGGCAGGCCCAGGACTCGGGCTGCTTGTTCGCTGGCCGGCAGCAGCAGCCCGTTATGGCGAAAGTCCTCGAACCCGATCGCCTCGCGTCCGAGGCGATCGAACAGCCGCGACAGCGCCGGGACGGCGGCCAACTGGCGCGGCAACAGGTGATGGCGCTGGAGCCCGGGATCGTGCCCGGCAGCGCCCAGGCGGTTTACCGCGCGAAATGGCAGGGTGTTACGTTGCGGAACCGGAGCGCCGCCGCGAGAGTCTAATCCACGCGGGTGATGTGCAGCAGGCTCAGATCCTTGTTGAAGCTGCAACGCAGGAGTTCCCCCTGGGGACCGGCATGATCACCCGGAGCGTAAGAGCCATTCTGCACCAGATCGTTAATGAGGCGCACTGCGGCGCGCGCCGCATCGCCAGCCGATTCACCCGCGCGCGGGGCCAGCTCGAGTTCGTGCCCGAGGAAGAAACCGAGGCCGATCGAACGCATGGCACCCTGCGGCGATCGCGACAGCGCGGTAAACCCGAGCGCGGGGAACGCGCCGCCGTCCAACCAGGCGCCGACGGTGCTGCGGAAATAGTCCGTCGCCATGATGGTACCGGCGGGTTCCCAGCCGAGCCCGACCAGACCGGGCAAGGCCGCCAGTTCGCAGCCGAGCGCCGCCATGGTCCGCACGACCGGCATCAGCGCGGAGGCGGACGACAGATGCGGGCCGGGCCGCAGCACGACCGGCTCCAGCTGGCGCGCTTCGGGCCTGGCGAGGCCAAAGGCATGCTGCGGCAAGCCAACCGGTGCTTCGATCCCGGGCGCAAGGCCGCGGAGATCGAAAGTCAGCCCCAAGGCCAGCAGTTCCACCCAATAGGGATGATCCTGCGGTTCATGGCTGATCCCGAACGGAACGGTGCCGCCGGAAGCAGCGGCAGCGGCCTCAATCGCGGCGACATCGGGACGGCCGGGCAAAGGCAGGGCTGCATCGGGTGATGCGGGGGCGAAAAAGAGTGTCAGACCCGCCTCACGGCGCACCGCAATTCCCTCCTGCCATGAGGCGAACCTTTCGCCAGCCCAGTCCATGCGCGGACCTTTGGCACAAAATCCCGGTGCGTCGAGTCCCGTCAAATCGACCCGTTCCGTTTTGGATCGAACAAGGCTTCAGAATATCCCCAGCGTCATGCCTGCAGATAGGGCCTCTCCCAAGTGCTTGGCCTGTTCCAGCGCGCCGGGGGATACCTGCTTGGGTGTCAGTATCGCTTCCGGGGTCTGCGCCCGGAGATTGACGATCAGCGGCTCGGCCACGCGCCGCAGCCGCCAGCCGGTAACGATTCGGTCTATCTGCGCCAGCGCCCCGTGGCCGTCGGAACCGGCCGCGACGATGGTGGCGTAGGGCCGGCCCTCGACCGCACCGAGCAGGGGATAGTAGCAGCGATCGAACATCTCCTTCATCGCGCCCGACATCGTGGCGAGATTTTCGGGACAGACGAACAGGTACCCCGCTGCGGCAAGCAGAGCCGATGGCGCACAGTCCTCTGCCCGGACGAGGACGCAGCTAGCCTCCCCTGCCGCACATGCGCCCTGCGCAGCGGCCTGGGCCAGTTGTTCGCTCGCCCCGGTGCGGCTGTGCCAGACGATCGCCAGTTGCGTCATAGCCACGGGCTATCAACACCGGCGCGCGGGGGGAACCCTTCTCTTGAGCGCGGCGATAGGTTAGCCCGGGAAGCATGACCACACGCGCCACCACCGCCAGCCAGTTCGGGCAATCCCTCGGTGGCCGGCAATGGCTCTGGCGCGGCGGCAACATGGCGCTTGAGGGCGACGGAGCCGCAATGCTCGGTGACGATCTGCTGGCACAGCTGCTCCTCGCCCGCGGCATCCCGCGCGATGACCTGGAGCGACATCGGCGGCCAACCTTGCGGGATTTCCTGCCCGATCCTGCCGAATTCCGCGACATGGTTCCAGCCGCGGAGCGACTTGCCCAGGCGGTGATGGGTCGCGAGGCGGTCACCATTTATGGCGACTACGATGTCGATGGGGCGACCAGCGCGGCCCTGCTGCTGCGCCTGCTTCAAGGCCTTGGATTGCCGGCTCGGTATTATATCCCCGACCGCCTGCTCGAAGGCTATGGTCCTTCCGCCGAGGCGCTGGTGCGGCTGGCCGAGCAGGGCTCCAGCCTGATCGTCACGGTCGACTGCGGGGCCATGGCGCACGAGGCCCTGGCGCGGGCACACGAGGCAGGGGTCGACGTGATCGTGGTCGATCACCACAAGTGCGCGCCGGACCTGCCCCTCGCCGCGGCGCTGGTAAACCCCAACCGGCTGGATGAGGGCAAGGTGGGCATGGCCCATGGACATCTGGCCGCCGTCGGCGTCGCGTTCCTGCTGGCGGTGGAGACAGTGCGCCGGCTGCGCACGGCCGGCTACTTCGCAGGCCGTGCGGAACCGGACCTGTTCGCTCTGCTAGACCTGGTGGCGCTGGGAACGGTGGCGGATGTTGCAGCGCTGCATGGCCTCAACCGGGCACTGGTGGCACAGGGGCTCAAGGTCATGGCCCGGCGCGAGAACGTGGGCATGTCCGCGCTGATCGACGCGAGCCGGCTAAACCGCGCACCGACCTGCAGCGACCTCGGCTTTGCCCTTGGTCCGCGGATCAATGCTGGTGGGCGCGTGGGCGAATCAACGCTCGGCGTGCGTCTCCTGACCACCCATGACCCGGAGGAAGCCCGTTCCATCGCAGCCCAGCTTTCCGCGCTCAACGAGGAACGCCGCGCGATCGAGCAGGCGGTGCAGGAAGCGGCCGAAGCCCAGCTGGCCAGCCAGCACAACCGGGCGGTAATCGTCTGCGCGGGCGAAGGCTGGCACCCGGGGGTCATCGGGATCGTGGCTGGGCGGATCAAGGAGAAGACCGGCAAGCCCAGCCTGGTGATAGCCTTGGGGACCGACGAGCACAGGGACGGACCGGCTTTGGGCAAGGGCTCGGGGCGGTCGATCACCGGAGTAGACCTGGGGGCCGCGATCATAGCCGCGCGCGAGGCCGGGCTGCTGATCGCCGGCGGTGGCCATGCCATGGCGGCGGGGCTTACCATGGCGGCGGACAAGCTCGACGCCTTGGCGGACTGGCTTGATGAGCGCCTCGCCGGCGATGTCGCCGCGGCCTCTGCGGAGCGGGTGCTACTGCTCGACCTCAGCCTCTCGCCCCGGGCCCTGACTTCGGCCCTCATCAGCGGGCTTGACGAAGCCGGCCCGTTTGGCGTCGGCTGGCCGGCCCCGCGTGTGGCTGTGGGGCCGGTTCGACTGGTCAAGGCCGACGTGGTGGGGACCAGCCACGTCCGCCTGATAGTGCGCGGCGACGATGGCGCCAGCTTCAAGGCCGTCGCCTTTCGCCAGGCCGAGAGCGAGATGGGCCAGGCGCTCCTCCACGGCTCGCGCGACAAGCGCCTGTGGCTGGCCGGTCGCCCGAAGATCGACGACTGGGGGAGCCGCCCGCAGGCCGAGTTGCACGTCGAGGATGCCGCCTGGCTGCCGGGCTGAACCGCCGCCGGGACGGCGCCCATTCAGGGGCTTGACCCCGCCCCCCCTGCCCCGTAAAGGCCCGGCCTCGCCACCGGCGCAAGCCGATACGGCCCCTTCGGCTAGCGGTCAGGACGCGGCCCTTTCACGGCTGAAACACGGGTTCGATTACCGTAGGGGTCACCATCCCGTTGTGCCGCAAGGCCAAGGGGTGATCGGATGGCACAAGTGGCCCCTTCGTCTAGCGGTCAGGACGCGGCCCTCTCACGGCTGAAACAGGGGTTCGATTCCCCTAGGGGTCACCAAGCCACACTGGCGCAAGCTTTCACCAACCCTCTTTCACGCCAGAGCCAGCTCCGCTCCGCCCAGTTCGCGCCAGTCTGCGTTTGGCGCCAGTATCGCGTCAGTGGGCCGCACTGTCCGCGCGGTCACAGCAGACGGTTCACCCCGGTCGAGCGCCTGCAGGGCGGCGAGCAGGCGGCGGCGCGTTCGGGCTACCCCAACATCGCTGGCAACCAGCTGTTCGTCAGTCCTGTCAGCGATCGGGCCCATGCTGGCCTGGACCACCATGTCCTCGTCGATCAGGCACTTGTCGAACCCGGTGAAATGGCCGGCCGACATAGCCGCGCGGTCCTGCCGCCACAGGTTGGCTTTGGTTCCACTGATCAGCCCGAAATCATTGAGATCGCGAGGCTCGGCGCAGATAGCATCGATCAGGCGCGGGACCGGATTGTCCTCGTCCCAGATGCCGAAAAACAGCATGTGCGAGACATCGTCGACAGGCACGGAAATGAACATCGAGCCGTTGCGAACAGATCCGGACCCGGCGACCAGAGAGCTGAAAGGCATCACATATTCTGTTGTGCGAACATATAGCTGCCCTTCTCCGACACTGCGCAGGGCCGCTGCCCTGATGCCGTAGTCGGTATCCTCGACCTCATAGCGGGGATGGCTGTTCAGCGTGTGCGAGATCGACGCGCGATCGGCGGAAAGGGCGGGGACCCAGCTCTGGTGCATGGTCCCGACATGAACCGAATCGATGGTCCCCTCCACCCCCTGGAGCCAGTTGCACGGAGCAATGCTGCGGGTGATGAAAATCTGTTCGGCCGGAAGGTCGAGGAACGGCAGCGGCGGCCGCGGCGGCGGTTCGCCCTGACCGAGGTAGACCCACAGCAGCCCGCCGCCTTCGAAGGTGGGATAGTGATTGACCTTCATGTGCCCGGCGGTCGCCGCCGAGCGGTCGCCTTCGGACGGGATTTCGATGACTTTGCCCGACACGTGGATTTTCCAGGCATGAAAAATGCAGGTCAGCGCGCAGTTCTCGTTGCGCGCGAGCAGCAGGGATGCCCGCCGGTGCGGGCAGGCTTCGTCGAACAGGCCAACCCGCCCGTCCGTCGCACGGAAGGCGACGAAATCCTGGCCCAGCAGCCGCACCGGCTGAGGTGCCCCGTCCGCAACGAGGGCCGAACTGAGCGCGCACGGGATCCAGTGGCATCGCATCAACTGGCCCATCGGCGCGTCGCCCTCCACCAGGGTGAGTAACCTGTTCTGGTCAGGCGTCATGGTTGCCGCTCCCGCACGTGTGTTTGATGCTGAATTTCGGGCAGTATCGGCCAATTCGGGAAAGCTGCAAGGGGATCGGCAGCCAATTGGCGGACACCCGAAGGCCTCAGACCAGGGCCTGCGGCAGTTTTCGCACTTGCCCACACGGTCATTTCCACCGGCTGGTCAGGCACCGGTCCGCGGGCTATGGCGCCGGCGATGAAGCGTGGTCCATTCCTCCCCTGGCCGGGCCTGATTCTCGCGGCAGTAGGAGCTGCAGGCCTGGTCGTGGCTGGTGCGGGGTGGTGGATGGCACTGGCGGTGTTCGTGCTGTGGTGCGGATCACTGTGGCTGGTCTCGCCCGAGCCGCAAGTCGCGCTGAAAACCATCGATACCCATGATCTTCGCGAGGAAGCGCAGAAAGCCTCGATCGAGCCGATCGGCCTGCCGCTCGTGATCCTCTCCGGCGAACGAATCACCAATGCCAACAAGGCGGCACGATCGCTACTCGGCGCACATGTCGTTGGGCAGGACGCGCGCATTGTCCTGCGTCACCCGGAGGCACTTAAACTCCTGACCATGGCCGACGGCGAGAGCCTGACCATTGCCGGCTTCGTGCGGGCGCGCAGCGTCTGGCAGCTAACCCGGCGGCAGATCGATGCCGACACCTGGTTGATCGAAATGGCCGATCGCTCGGCCGAGGCCGACGTCGGCCGCGCGCACACCGATTTCGTTGCCAATGCCAGCCATGAGCTGCGCACCCCGCTGGCCGCCATCATCGGCTATGTCGAAACGCTGGCTGAGCCGGATGCAAAGATCGATCCCGCAACCACCGCCAAGTTCCTTGGAACCGTGCTGCGCGAGGCCCGCCGGATCGAAGCGCTGGTGACGGACCTCATGTCGCTGAGCCAGGTCGAGGCAGAGAAACACGATCTTCCCACAGAACCAGTCGATCTGGCTCAGCTGGTGAGGCAGGTTGCCGGCGAAGCCGCGGCGTTGGCCGGCAAGGACAGGGTGACGGTGGTAGCCCCGGAGGCACCGGTGCCCCTTCCGGGAGACCGGGCGCAGCTTGAGCAACTGGCCCGTAACCTGATCGACAATGCCTTGAAATATGGCGGTAGCGCCCTCCCGGTAGAGGTGACCCTCACCGGAGACGCCGATTCCGTGGTATTGAAGGTGGTGGACCATGGCCCAGGCATTGCGCCGGAGCACTTGCCGCACCTCACCCGCCGGTTCTACCGTGCCGACCCCGGCCGCAGCCGCGCCTCGGGCGGCACCGGTCTTGGTCTTGCCATCGTGAAGCACATCGTGGAGCGCCACCGCGGACAGTTGGACATTGCCAGCATCGTTGGCACGGGAACTACGGTCACGGTCAAGTTCCGCATTGCCATACCAGTGTCATGAAACTGTCATTGAACTCCAACACAGCGGCGTCATCGTCATCAGGATGGAAGCACACGACATGACACACAAATCTATCAAGCTTGCCGCTGCCGGCGCCCTTTGCGCCATTATCGCAGCCTGTGGCGGTGGGCAGAGCGCCACGCGCGACCAGGTCCGCTCGGTCGGCTCATCAACCGTCTATCCTTTCGCGAAGATCGTCGCCGCCAACTTTGCCCGTGATAACGCCGGCTTCAAGGCGCCGATCGTGGAAACCAACGGCACCGGTGGCGGCCTGAAGCTGTTCTGCGCGGGCGTGGGCCCGCAGCACCCCGACATTGCCGACGCTTCGCGCCGCATCAAGAAGGCAGAGTTCGAGGAGTGCCAGAAGAACGGCGTGACCGACATCGCCGAGATCCAGGTTGGCATCGACGGCATCGCCTTCGCCACCGGTACCACCGGCCCGGCCATCGCCCTCACCCCGGTCGACGTCTACAAGGCGATCGCCGCCAATCCGTTCGGCAAGCCCAATACCGCCAAGACCTGGAAGGACGTGAACCCTGCGTTCCCGGCAGTTCCGATCATGGTCTATGGCCCGGCCACCATCTCGGGCACGCGCGATGCCCTCAAGGAGCTGATCCTGGTGAAGGGCTGCGAAACCGATGCCGCCACCAAGGCGCTGAAGGACAGCAACAAGGACAAGTTCGACGCGATCTGCGGCGAACTGCGCACCGATGGCGCCTATGCCGACACTTCGGACAATTACAATCTGATCGTCCAGAAGATAGGCACCAATCCGCAGGCGATCGGCATCTTCGGCTACTCCTACCTCGAGAGTAATCTCGACAAGCTTAAGGGGCTGACAATGGGCGGCGTTTCGCCGACCTACGAGACGATCTCGAACTTCACCTACCCCGGCGCCCGCCCGCTCTATATCTACGTGAAGAAGGCGCACCTCGACGCCATTGCCGGCCTGAAGGAGTTCGTCGCCGAGTGGGCCAAGTCGTGGGGCAAGGACGGACCGCTCGCCAAACAGGGCCTGATCGTCATGCCGGCGGAAAAGCTGGCCGCCAGCGCCAAGGCTGCTAGCGAGTTCCCCTCGCTCAATGGCGCCGAGCTGAAGTAAGCCAGAAGGGGCTGCGTAAGAACTTGCTGTCACCAGTCGCACCTGTCCTGCTCGTTCTCGGGCTTGGCCTGATCGGCTGGCTGGCGGCACGCGCCCGGGCCCGCGCCTTCACCGGCGGGCCCGGAAGCGCGCCTGCTTCTGGTCGCCCCCACTCTCTTCCCGGCTATCATGCCTGGTACGTGGCGCTGTGGACGGTGGTCCCGGCGCTGCTGTTCGCGCTGGTCTGGGCAAGTCTTTCCCCTAATCTCGCTCTCCACCAGGTGCTGTCCAGCCCGGCGGCCTCGCAGCTGCCGGCCTTTGGCTTCCAGCGCGATCGCATCCTCGCCGAGGCCCAGGCCGTGGCGATGGGCCAGGCAACCGGGGTGTTCAATCCCGGCGCCCGGGCGCTGGTCGAACCGTTCCGCAGCGCGCTCGGGCACTATGGCCTGATCGGCGCGGGGGTGACCCTGCTGCTCGCCGCGGCTGGCGGGGGCTATGCCTACACCCGCCTGCGCGCCACCTTCACCGCACGCAGCTCGGTCGAGCGCGCGGTGATGATCCTGCTGTTCGCCGCGTCCCTGGTGGCGATTTTCACCACCTTCGGCATCTTCTTCTCGCTGCTGTTCGAAACCATCCGGTTCTTCGGCATCGTCAACCCCGCCGATTTCCTGTTGGGCATGCATTGGCAACCGGACCCGATGGCGGCGGTCAGCGCCAATTCCGGCGAGAACTATGGCGCAGTTCCCCTGTTCTGGGCCACGATCTTCATCGGCGCGGTCATTGCCATGGTGGTGGCGATCCCAATCGGCCTGATGAGCGCCGTCTTCCTCACCCAATATGCCGGAGCGGGACTGCGCAAAGTGATGAAGCCACTGCTCGAGATCCTCGCCGGTGTGCCGACCGTGGTCTACGGCTATTTCGCTGCCCTGATCGTTGCACCCGCCGTGCGCGATTTCGGCCATGCCATCGGTATCGCAAGCGCGTCGAGCGAGAGCGCAGCCGCCGCCGGCCTCGTGATGGGGATCATGATCATTCCTTTCGTCTCCTCGATGGCCGACGATGCGATCGCCGCCGTTCCCCAGGCCCTGCGCGACGGCAGCCTCGCGATGGGAGCGACGACGGCGGAGACGATCCGCAAGGTCCTGATTCCCGCCGCGCTTCCCGGCATCGTCGCCGGCATCATGCTCGCGGTCAGCCGTGCCATCGGTGAGACGATGATCGTCGTGATGGCCGCGGGCGCCACCGCCCGGCTATCGGCCAACCCGTTCGAATCGATGACCACAGTCACCTACCAGATTGTGGCGATGCTGACCGGCGAAGGCTCTTTCGACCATCCGGCAACGCTCGGCGCCTTCGCCCTCGGCATGGTCCTGTTCCTTGTCACCCTCAGCCTCAACTTCATCGCGCTCAGCGTCGTCAAGCGGTACCGGGAAGCCTATGACTGATACCGGATCCGCCGCCGAAGCCTCGACCCGCGCCCACAAGGCGGAACGGCTCGCCGCGCGGCTGCGCCGGCGCCATCGCTCCGACCAGCTGTTCCGCTTCGCCGGCATGGCCGCCGTCGCCTTTGCCGCGCTGGTGTTGGCTTTCCTGCTTTTCACGATGACCGCCAACGGCATCGGTGGGTTCAAGCGTTCCGAACTCATGGTCCCGGTCAACCTCGCCAATGGCGTAGTCCAGGTGGATCCATCGCAATTGAACTCTGCCGATCCGATCGCCGTCCTGGAAAATGCCGGCCTGCCGGCGCTGGTCGATAGCGAACTCGAGCGCGCCTATGGCACTGACGGGGCGCGGCTGGTGGTTGATGGCGCTTGGCGGGAGCTGGCGGCGCGGATCACCCGCGACCCGTCGCTGCTCAACCAGGAGGTCAAGGCCTGGCTTCCCGCCTCCAACGATCTTGCGGGAGCCCTGCGCGGCGAAGGCACTCCGGCTGAGCTATCCCATGCCCGGACGCTCGCTGCCCGGGGTGTCCTGGTCCAGCGCCTGGACCCCGGCTTCCTCACTCGCGGCGACGCCACGAGCCCGCAGGAGGTGGGCATCTGGGGGGCGCTCAAGGGCTCTATCCTGACCATGCTGGTCACCCTTTCGCTGGCCTTCCCCATCGGTGTGCTCTCGGCCGTCTATCTTGAGGAATATGCGCCCCGTAACCGGTGGACCGATCTGATCGAGGTCTCGATCAATAACCTTGCCGCCGTTCCTTCGATCATATTCGGCCTGCTCGGCCTTGCCGTGTTTCTCGGCCTGTTTCCCAACTGGCGCTCGGCCCCGCTGATCGGCGGCATGACCCTGGCCCTCATGACCATGCCCGTGATCGTGATCTCGGGCCGCAACGCGATCAAGTCGGTGCCGCCCTCGATCCGTGACGCGGCGCTGGGGATCGGGGCCAGCCGGGTGCAGGTGGTGTTCCACCATGTGCTGCCGCTGGCCCTGCCTGGCATCCTGACCGGTACGATC
>DASTGC010000396.1:0-11705 GCA_035719485.1 Novosphingobium sp. | reverse complement strand
CCCCTGCATAACATTGCCGGCGGCAAGGACTACCCAGCCATTCTCGTCACAACTGCCGACACCGATGACAGAGTGGTGCCTGGCCATAGCTTCAAATACACGGCCACTTTGCAGTCCGCCGACATCGGCACAAGGCCGCACCTGATCCGCATTGAAACGAGGGCCGGGCACGGATCGGGCAAGCCGACCGACAAGGCCATTGAGGAAAGCGCCGACATTCTGGCCTTTCTCGCCAAGGCTACCGGCTTGGTCGCACCGGAAGCCACAGCGGATGCGAAGGTTGCGAGCGCCAGACCCTAGCTGATGCGGACGCTCCCTGCGAGCCTTCTGGCGGCCGTCAAGCACTCAGCCAACCGCGTCAGGGCACCAGTTCGAACTGGACCGTCACATTCATGGTCATCTGCAACTGACCTGCTTCAACCGGTGACGGCGGCGGGGCGCCTGCCGCCTCCATGGCCGCCATCCGGTACATGACCGGTTGCGGTGGCGACCAGCCGCCGCTCTCGTTGATCGAAAGGATGCGGTTGACCTTGAGACCGGCGGCACGTGCGTAGAGTTCGGCGCGGGCGCGAGCCTTCTGCATGGCGGACGTGCGCGCGGCATCGAGCGTGGGCTCGGGGTTCTCCACCTCGAAGCTCGGCCCATTTACCTGGTTGGCGCCGGCGGCGACGAGGGTGTCGATCACCATGCCGTAGGCCTTGAGATTGCGCTGGCGCACGTTGATCGTGTTGCTGGCCTGGTAGCCGATGATGCGCGGCTGCGGCGGGTCGATCGTGCCATCCGGAAGGCTGCGCTGGGGCGCATAGACGGGGTTGAGCGAAAGATTGGCCGTCTGGATGTCCTTGTCGGCAATTCCAGCATGCTTCAGGGCGGCGATCACGCGGTTCATGTCGAACGCATTGGCGGCGAGCGCTTCGGAAGCGGTCTTGCCATGGCTGATTACGCCGGCGCTGAAGCCTGCGATGTCAGGGGTGCGGGCGACTTTGCCCTCGGCGGCGATGGTCAGCAGCGTAGCGTTGAGGCCAAGCATCGGCGCGGGGGCGGTCTGCGCGGCGGCAGCATGGGGCATACCCGCTGCGAATGCAGCGGCAACCATCGGGGCAAAGAGCAGGTGGGCACGCTTCATCGTGGAATTCTCCCGGTTCGTTTGGCGGCAATGGTGCCGCGCCATGGGTTGCGGGACGATGAACCGATCGCGCCTTGGCAGTGATGACGAAAACGAGGGGATTTAACGTTCGATAGTAGGGCGCTTCGAGATAGTGTTGCGCGAATGCTACGGTCACGAGAAATCGTGCAGGAGCCGATGGAAGTGTTGACGGTTGTGTCGACCACTTTTAAAAACTCTATCCAATAAACGCGCGTCGCCAGCCGAGGGACGTGCGCAAGGGCTTTGGGCCGGCATGAGGCCGGCGTGAGGGAGGGGTAGTTTATGCTTCGTACGAAATTGATAGGAGTCGCGTCTGTTGCGGCTCTCGCGATTGGCTGCATGGCCACGCCAGCAATGGCGCAAACCGCTGCTGATACGACTGCGTCTGGCGATCAACTCCAGGACATCGTGGTCACTGCCCGCAAGGTTGCGGAAAACATCCAGAAGGTGCCGATCGCTATCACCGCCTACAGCGGTGAAGAACTGATCAAGCAGAACGTGCGCGCTCTGCCGGAAGTGGCGTTGCTGACGCCGGGCATGCAGATCGCTCCGGCCCTGACCAACGTCTCCGCCGTCAACATCATGATTCGCGGCCAGGTCCAGACCGACACCCTGGCCACGATCGACCCGTCCATCGGCGTCTATGTGGACGGCGTCTACTGGGCCCGCGCCTATGGTCTGACCGCGACGATGGTCGACATTGCCAACTTCCAGGCGCTCAAGGGTCCGCAGGGCACCCTCTTCGGCCGCAATACGACTGGCGGCGCCGTCCTCATCAACACCAAGGATCCGAGCTTCGCCGATGGTCTTTCCGGCTCCATCTCGGGTACCTATGGCCGGTTCAACCAGCAATCGCTGACTGCCGTGCTCAACGTGCCGCTGGTGAACGACAAGCTGGCTGCGCGCCTCGTCTATTCGGGCAACCGTCGCGACGGCTACGTTCTCGAAAAGAACTCGGGCCGGATGATCTCTAACCTGAACGACTACACTGTTCGGGGCAAGCTGCTGATCCAGCCGACGGAGGACTTCAAGGTTCTGCTTTCGGCTGACAAGTTCCACACCGACAACTACATCGATATTGGCCGTCTCACTTATTTTGCTCCCAATGGTCTGGGTGCATTTGAAGCGGGAGTCGAGGCCTTGGGCGCCGCCGGTTGCGCACCGTTTACCGCTGGCGTGCCTTCGCCGGCCTGCATCGCGGCGGGCAACGCACGCGGACTGGCGGAAACGAACACCAACCGCTTCACTACGTCGTTCAGCGCCCTTCCTCATGCGATCCTGAGCGCCGAAACCTACACGGCCACGGCGACGCTCGGCACCTCGTTCGGCGAAGTCAAGGCGATCGGCGGCTACCGCTTGCTGAATTCGATTTATTACGACGGCGAAAACGACGGTTCGTCGATCAAGATCCTCGATTCCGGGGGTACGTCGGCCTACGGCTACACCAATCAGCAGTACATGAAGCAATGGTCGGGTGAGCTTACCGTTACCGGCAAGGCGCTCAACAATGCGCTCGACTTCGCCGTTGGCGCTTTCGTGTTCCACGAATATGGCCATGACGATACGCCGGCGTCGACCGTCACCGAATATGGCAAGGCGCTAACTCCTGGGGGCCTTCGTTCGATCACCAGCTCCTACGGCCAGATCGATACCAAGAGCCTGGGGTTCTATGGCCAGGGAACGTACCACATCAACGACAAGCTGTCGTTTACTGGTGGCATCCGCTGGTCGCGTGACAAGCGCGGGCTTGCTTCCACCAACGTGAGCGCCCTCGTCGATCCCAACAGCACAGCCGTGCTCCGGGTCATCTGCAATCTGCCGGTCTGCCCGTATTCGCGCAGCGCTTCGTTCAGTGGCTGGGCCTATACCGCCTCGCTCGACTATCAGGCGACCGAGGACCTCCTGGTCTACCTGAAGACTGCCAAGGGCTTCCGCAGCGGTGGCCAGGTGCTGCGCGGCGTTGCGGGTGTCCCGGCCTCGCTACTGCCGTTCGCTCCGGAAACCGTCTACAGCTATGAAGGCGGGTTGAAGAGTGAATTCTTCGACCGCAGGCTGCGCGTCAATCTGGCTGCCTACTATACGCACCAGACGGGCCGGCAGGTGAACACGACTGTGACCATAAACCGGGTGACCTCGACCGTTACCTCCAATGCCGGTGTCGTCGATACCTACGGCGGCGAATTCGATGCGACGGCGATCCTCGGCCATGGTTTCAAGCTGAGTGCGACGGCCGCCTACACCAAGCCGAAGTACATCAAGTTCATCGACTTCAACGGCTTTGACCGTCGTTTTGAACCGCTGCAGCTGGTCCCGCGCTGGACGGCAACGCTCTCGCCGGAGTGGAACGGCGATATCGGCGAGAACAAGCTCTCGTTGCGTGCTGACTTTGCCTACCAGTCGTCGCAGTTCAACTTCCCGCAGGGCTTCTATCAGGACGCCACGGGGGTCTGGCACGACTCAAGCAATGGCACGGTCATTCCGGCCGCCGACGTTGCCGGGTACAATGCAGCCAATACCGACAAGCAGCACGTTCTGGTCAACGCCAATGCGACGCTCACGCTGCTTGACGGCAAACTCGATCTTACCGTTTGGGGCAAGAACCTGACCAACCTGAAGGACTATACCAACAGCCTTATCCTGCCGGGTATTTCCATGGGCCGTAGCGTCCTGCGCGAACCGCGGACTTACGGGGTTACGGCGAAGGTCACGTTCTGATCGATTGATCTGATCGACCCAGATCGGGGCGGCCGGTTATCCGGCCGCCCCGTTTTTTTGCCCATTTGAGGCGATCTGAACGCAATTTCCCGCAATTTCCCGCAAAATTCCCTTCCATCCCGGTCCGACCCGGGTTATGACACTGGTCCATCGGAAAGGTGAAAGGCCCGGGTTCGTCCGGGCGCCATGGCCGGCTGCTCTGTGCTAGCCGGCGAGGACTTTTGCGTTTCCGGTTTCGGCAACCCTGGGCGGGGGCGGGGACTTGGAGGGCAGGCGTGTCAGGTTCAACGGACAGGGCTTCTCGCTGAAGGGCGAGAAGGATCGGTTCGTCCTGCCTCCCGACTTCCGCAAGGCGCTCAAGGATTCCGGAACCGACGAGGCAGGGGCAGTGCGCAAGGAGCTTTGCCTCCAGCTCCACCCGGACTTCCCCTGCCTCATCGCCTTCGGCCTCGGCCGCGAGGCTGAGCTTGACGATCAGCTTGACCGCGAGGAGGAAAACGCCCTGCGTCGCGGCGTCGCATTCAATCGGCAGGTCCGCTCGTCTCAGCTGTTCGGCTTTCTCAAGGTTCCGTTCGACGATTCCGGCCGGTTCGTGTTGCCGCCGCGGTTCGTGAAGGGTGCGCAGATCGCCGACCAGCTCTATTTCCAGGGCGCCGGTGCCGAATTCCTCATCTTCGATCCCGCTGAACTGATGAAACTGCCGGTAGCCGAGTGGCGCCACGCGCAACTGGCCTGCGAGGACCTTGCCGAGCAGGCGCTCGCCAAGGCCAAAAAGTGATGGCCGCCGCTCCTCACGTCCCGGTCCTGCTCAATGAAGTTATAGACGCGCTTGCGCCGGCGCCGGGCAGCCTGATCGTTGATGCCACGTTCGGGGCCGGGGGCTATTCCCGGCGCCTGCTCGATGCGGGCGCCACGGTCCATGCCTTCGATCGGGATCCCGACGCCATCGCCGCCGGCCTCCATTGGCCCGAAACGGCGGAACACCCCCCACGGCTAGTGCTCCATCCCCGCCGGTTCTCCGAAATGGTGGCTGCCCTCGCCGAAGCAGGCGTGGCCCAGGTGGATGGCGTGGTCATGGATATCGGCGTCTCATCAATGCAGCTTGACCAGCCTCACCGCGGCTTTGCTTTCTCGGCGGATGGGCCGCTTGACATGCGGATGGCGCAGGAGGGGCCTACCGCTGCCGATTTCCTCAATTCGGCCGCCGAGGACGCAATAGCCGACGTGCTCTATACTTACGGCGAGGAACGCCAATCCCGCCGGGTAGCCCGCGCCATTGTCGCCGCGCGCCCGCTGTCGACTACCGGCGAACTGGCCTCAGTCGTGCGCCGCGCGCTTGGATACAAGCAGGGGCAGCCCAAGGACCCGGCGACCCGGTCGTTCCAGGCGATCCGGATCCACGTGAATGCGGAGCTGGACGAGCTGCGGGCTGCGCTTTGGGCAGCCGAACAGCTGCTGCGCGAAGGTGGCAAGCTGGCCGTAGTCAGCTTCCACAGTCTGGAAGATCGGATCGTCAAGCAGTTCCTGCGCGAGGCCAGTGGTGCCGTGCCTTCCGGCTCGCGTCACCTACCGCAGCGACCTGGCGTCCAGTTGCCGACTTTTACACATGTTACCAAGGGTTTACGTCCTTCGGAACGGGAACAGAACTTCAATCCCCGCGCGCGCTCCGCCACTTTGCGGAGCGCGACGCGAACCGGCACACCTGCAAGGAGGGCGGCATGATGCTTACCCGTTCCCAGGCTCGTTCGATCGGCTGGGCTGCGCTCCTGGCGGTTTGCTTCGCACTGACAGTCGCCCTTTCGTTCCGGGTCAATGCAGTGAAAAGCCAGGTACGCCTCAGTGAACGCCAAATCGCCCGGCTGCAGATCGAAAATGGTCTGCTCGAGACCGAGTTCGAGACGCGCTCCAACCAGCAGCAGCTGGCATCCCTCAATGAGGTTGAATTCGGATACCAGGCACCTACTCCGGGGCAATATCTCGAGAGCGAACGGCAGCTGGCGCAACTGGGCAAGCCGAGGGGACCAGATGCTCCGCCAATGATCCGCATCGCCACTGCCGATCCGCAATCGAGCAGCGAGAGCGTCCTGCCCGCCATGGTCAACCCGCTGAGCGGAAAAGCCCTCGCCGCAGAGCCGTCCAAGCCGAAGGATCCGACGCCTGCCAGAGCAGCCAGCGCGCGCCTGGCGGAGCGGGAGGCGGGTGGCGGACTCGCCGAGCGGCTCTCTCGGGTTGAACAGCTTTCCTACGTCGAGAAAAGGCCGGCGAAGCTCGCTGGCGCGACTGTGGAGCGCAAGCTCGCCTCGGCAGCGGAACTTCGCGACAAGTCGCCCGAGCGCAAGGATCCCGCGAAGGTGGCGAAGGCTGATCCGAAGCATCTCTCGAAATTCGGCTCCGGATCAAAGCAAAAGTCCGATCCCAAGCCAGGCAAGACTGCCGGCGATGTGACGCTCGCAAAGGCCGCCCAGCGCCCCACTGCTGCAAAGCCAACGGTTCATGTGGCGTTGAAAGGTCCGGCAAAGCCCCATGTCGGCAATAGTGTCAGGGTTGCCATCGACTGATGACTTCGCTCACCGTCTCGACCGCCATCTCTTCGGGACGGGTGCAACTCGTCAATGTCCGCCAGCGCTCGCTGATCGTGGCCAAGCTGCGGGTGTGGCTGGTTGTCGCGGCCTTCACTCTGGTCGGGGTGATCGCGCTGTTCCGGATCGCATGGCTCGGCGTCTCCGGTGCCGGGGCGGACGGCCGGGGCATCGGCAGCCTGCCGTCGCGCGGCGAGATCGTTGACCGCAACGGTGTCCCGCTGGCCCGCGCCTTTCCCGCCTATGCGTTGTGGTACAATCCCAAGGCGCTGGGCGAGGGGTCGGCACTGGTCAAGACGCCGGCGGAAGTGGCCCAGGCGCTGATGCGCATATTTCCGGATGAGGACCTGGCAAAGCTGACGACCAAACTCGCCTCGGGCAAGCCACAGTACCTGCGCCGACGGATCATGCCGGAAGATGCCAACCGGATTCACGCCCTCGGTGAGCCGGCGCTCGAATTTCCGCGCGAGACCGAGCGCTACTATCCCCAGGGCTCGATGGCGGCCCATGTCCTTGGGCTCGTGGCCAGTGATGGTCATGGCCGTCTCGGCATGGAAGCCGTGCTGGAAAAGCGCCTGACCGATCCCGCCATGCGTGGTGCTCCGGCTGTACTCTCGCTCGACAGTCGGGTGCAGGGCGCGCTCGAGGACGAACTGCTAAGGGGCATGCACCTGTCCAATGCCAAGGGCGCGGGCGGGATCGTGCTCGACGTCGATACCGGCGAAGTCCTTGCTCTTGCTTCGTTGCCCTCGTTCAATCCGAACCTGATCGATCGGGACTCGGTGCCGAACATCTTCAACCGGGTGACAAACCAGGTCTACGAACTCGGCTCGGTGATGAAGCCGATCACCGTGGCTACGGCGATCGAAGCCGGCGTGATCACTGACATGGCGCGGCGTTATCCCGCCAGTCCCCTGCAGATCGGCGGTTTTACCATCCACGACAGCCACAACTTCGGCGCCTCGCTGAATGTCCCCGAGGCCCTGATCCACTCGTCCAATATCGTCACCGCCCAAGTGGCCGACCAGTTGGGGGGCGAGAAGCTCAAGGCCACCATGGCTGCGCTTGGCTTCAACCAGCGCCCCCAGATCGAGCTGCCCGCCGGCTTCCCGCTATGGCCGCGCGGTGAGTGGGCCCGGATCACGACGATGACCGTTTCCTATGGCCATGGCCTTGCGCTCACCCCGATGCACCTCGCATCGGCCTATGCAGCGCTGGTCAACGGCGGCGTTTGGCGCCCGGCCACCCTGCGCCGGCTGGCTCCCGCAGAGGTGCCCCAAGGCAAGCGAATCTGGCAGGCCAGCACCTCGGCTCGCATGCGCCAATTGCTTCGGATGATCGTTTCCGTCGGGACCGGCCGCAAGGCCGATGCCCCCGGCTACCGCGTGGGCGGCAAGACCGGCTCCGCGGAAAAGCCGGGTGCCCATGGCTACCAGCGCACCAACCTGATCACGACCTTCGCGGCCGCCTTCCCGATGGACCACCCGCGCTACGTGGTGATTGCAATGATGGACGAGCCCCAGGGCACAGTGGCCACGAGCGGCCAGCGCACTGCGGCATGGAATGCCGCCCCCGTGGTCGGCCGGGTGGTCCCGCGGATCGGTCCGCTGCTCGGTGTCATGCCGGATTCCACGCGCGACGTGGACATTTCCGATCTCGCACCGCTGATCGGCAACGGGGACGGAGAGTGAAACTGGGCATCCTGGCCCAGGCTGCCGGACTTGCGCTGCCACCCGGCACTGCCGAGGCGGTCACGGTCACCGGGTTTGCCATCGACAATCGAAAGGTTGCCCCCGGGACTGTTTTCGGCGCGTTTCGGGGCGCAAGCGTCAATGGCGAGGACTTCATTCCGGCCGCCGTCAAGGCGGGCGCCATCGCCGTGGTGGCGCGGCCGCAAGCCCGCGTCGACGGTGCTGTCCACATCGCCGACGACAACCCGCGCCGCCTGTTCGCCCGCCTTGCCGCGCCGTTCTATGCCCCGGTTCCGGAAACTGTCGTGGCCGTCACCGGCACCAATGGAAAGACTTCCACGGTCGAAATGACCCGCCAGCTCTGGCACATGGCGGGCCTCCCGGCTGCTTCGATCGGCACGCTCGGCGTCACCACGCCAGACGGCAGCCAGGCAACCGGGTTGACCTCGCCCGACATCGTCACCTTCCTCGCCAATATGGCGGGGCTCGCCCGCGAGGGCGTTACCCATGTGGCCTATGAGGCATCGAGCCACGGCCTGTCGCAATATCGCAGCGAGGGCCTGCGGGTGGTGGCAGGCGCATTCACCAACCTCAGCCGCGACCACCTCGATTATCACAGCGACATGGCAGACTATTTCGAAGCCAAGATGCGCCTGTTTTCCGAGGTGGTGGAGGAGGGCGGCGCGGCTGTCCTCTGGGCCGACGACGCGTGGTCGGCAGCGGCGATCGAGCGGGCGCGGACGCGGGGGTTGCGCCTGCTCACGGTGGGCGAGAAGGGGGAAACACTCCGCCTTCTCGCCCGCTCCCCCAGTCAGTTGGGACAGACACTTCGAATTATGCATGAAGGGGCGGAGCACGCGGTCGACCTGCCGCTGATCGGGGCCTACCAGGCCGCGAATGCGATGGTTGCGGCCGGTCTGGTGCTCGCCACGGGCGGCGAGGCGGCTCAGACCCTCGCCGCCCTGGGCCGGCTGCAGCCGGTGCGCGGACGGCTCGAACGCGCCGCTATCACCCGCTCCGGCGCGCCAGTCTATGTGGACTATGCCCACACGCCCGATGCCCTGGAGGCAGCCATTGCTGCGCTACGCCCGCACGTATCTGGCAAGCTGATCGTGGTATTCGGTGCCGGTGGCGACCGCGACCCCGGCAAGCGGCCGCAAATGGGCGCGGTTGCCGCCGCACAGGCTGACGTGGCGATTGTCACCGACGACAATCCACGCGGCGAAGATCCTGCCCTCATCCGCAAGGCCGTGATGGCCGGTTGCCCGGGTGCGCGGGAACTGGGCGATCGCCGGGACGCCATCGCCACGGCCATCGGGGAGGCGGCAGGGGACGACGTCGTTCTCGTCGCCGGGAAGGGACACGAACAGGGACAAATAGTGGGGCGCGGCGCCGAAACCCGGGTGCTGCCGTTCGACGATGTTGCCGTAGCCAGGGAATATGCGCTGTCATGAACGCCACCGCCGCCTTGATCTCTTGGCCCGAAGACGCCTTTGCCGACTGGCCGCTGGCCCTCTGGACTTCCGACGAGCTGGCCGAGGCCATGTGCGGCGAGGCCAGCGGTCCGTTCCAGGTTTCGGGCGTCGAGATTGACAGCCGCGATGTCGTCGAAGGCGATCTGTTCTTTGCCCTCAAGGGCGAGGCGATGGACGGTCATCGCTTTCTCGAAAGCGCCTTCGCCAATGGTGCGACGGCAGCTGTGGTCGATCGCAAGATTGCTGGAAACCATATACTTGTCGAGAACACCGCCGTCGCCCTCGAGCATCTTGCCGCCGCCGCCCGGGCGCGGCTGTGCGCCGCCAGCATGGTGGTCGGGGTCACCGGTTCTGTCGGCAAGACCAGCGTCAAGGAGGCGCTATTCGCGGCGCTTGACCGGGCCAGCCATGGCCGCGCCCATCGTTCGCTTAAAAGCTATAACAACCACGTCGGAGTGCCGCTGAGCCTGTCCCGCACCCCTGCCGGAACGCAGTTCGGCGTATACGAGATGGGCATGAACCACGCCGGAGAGATCGACGCGCTGACCAAGCAGGTCCGTCCACATGTGGCGATCATCACCTCGATTGCGCCCGCCCACATCGAGAACCTCGGCAGCGAGGAGGCGATCGCCGATGCCAAGGCCGAAATTTTCCGGGGGCTGGAGCAGGGTGGCGTTGCCATCATTCCCGCAGATTCCCCGCATTTTGCCCGCCTTCGCGCCGCCGCGCTGCTGGTGCGCGCCGAAGTCGTTTCATTTGGACGGTCCGACCACGCCGACGTGCGCCTGCTCGATGCCGTACCGGCACCGGGCGGTGGCTCGCTCGTCACCATCGACATGGGCGACCGGCGCCTGTGCTACACCGTGGCTGCACCGGGAGAGCATTGGGTAAGCAATTCGCTTGCGATCATGGCCGCAGTGCGCGCCGCGGGTAGCGACCTCGGCGCGGCGGGGCTGGCACTGGGTGAGCTCTCCGGAATGAAGGGCAGGGGCGAGCGGCACGTCCTGGCGACTCCTGACGGCGGGACGGCACTGCTGATCGACGAGAGCTACAATGCCAATCCTGCGTCGATGGCGGCGACCCTGGCCCAGCTCGGTGCAACGGCGGCGACCCGCCGGATCGCTGTGCTCGGCGCAATGAAAGAGCTGGGCGAGCATGGCCCCTTCTTCCACGCCGAGCTGGCTGCTCCGCTGGCCGCCGCTGGCGTAACGGACGCGATTCTGGTGGGCGACGAGATGGGCGCGCTTGCCGACGAACTGGGGAAATCGGAGAGCGCGGCGCTTGGCAAAGGGATAAGCTTCGCCCATTGCCGCGATACCGCCGAAGCGATCGCCGCCCTGGCGGAACTTGGCCTGGCGAGCGGCGACGCGATCCTCGTCAAGGGTTCCAATTCGGTTGGCCTCGGCAAGCTGGTCGGGGCGATTGTCGACCAACAAGGTTAGGTCCGCCCCACCCATGCTCTACCTGCTCGCCGAATGGATGCACTTTCCCGGCCCGGCGAATCTGATCCGCTACCAGTCGTTTCGTGCCGGTGCCGCGCTGATCACTGCGATGCTCATAGGCTTGCTGATCGGACCGCGGTTCATCAACATGCTTCGGGTGCGCCAGGGCAAGGGCCAGCCGATCCGTGAGGACGGACCGCAGAGCCATCTCGCCAAGCGCGGCACGCCAACCATGGGTGGGCTGATGATTCTCATCAGCCTGGTCGTCTCGATGCTGTTGTGGATGGACCTGACCAATCCCTTCGTCTGGGCTTGCCTGGCGGTCACCGTGGGGTTCGGCGTGATCGGGTTCATGGACGATTTCGACAAGGTGACGAAATACAGCCACAAGGGCGTTCCCGGCCGGGTGCGGCTGCTGATGGAATTCGTGGTCGCCGGGATCGCGGCCTGGATCATCGTCAGCCAGATCAGCACCAACCTCTACGTGCCGTTCCTGAGCGGCCGCTATATCCCACTGGGGCCATTGTATTACGTGTTTGCTGCGGTGGTGATCGTGGGCGCCGGCAATGCGGTGAACCTGACCGACGGACTCGACGGGCTGGCGACGATGCCGGTCATCATCGCCGCCGGCACCTTCGCGATCATCGCCTACCTCG
>DASTGC010000395.1:0-3192 GCA_035719485.1 Novosphingobium sp. | reverse complement strand
CCTTCGCCTTAGCCCGTGCGCGCTCCTCACGCGGGTCCTTGCCGTCGATGAGCATCTGGCGGATCGCCTCAGCGCGTTCCCGTGCCTTGGCCAGCGTGATGTCGATTGCAGGGCCGAGCCCGAGTTCGATGCGCTTGCCGTCCAGCGTTCCGATGAAGAACCACGATCGTCCGGACTGGCGAATGCGCAGATAAAGTCCGCCGCCATCGGAGTAGATTCCCGGCGCCGTGAGCGCGGCGACCTGGCGAACCGAAAGCTTGTTGCGCGCGCGTGAGGGCATTTTGGCGTGATAGCAGCCTTACCCGCTGCCGACCAGCCATAGTTTCAGCCATAGTTTTGGATGCGGTTTGACACGATCCGACCTGAACCACAGCGAACTTCAAATCTGCTGAAAACAGCCGGTATCCTCAGGAAAACCCGAGCTCTTCATGGTTCGCGGTGGTTCGTGAAAAGCCGAGGGCTGGCGGAGACGGAGGGATTCGAACCCTCGGTACCGGATTTACCAGTACGACGGTTTAGCAAACCGTTGGTTTCAGCCACTCACCCACGTCTCCGGATCGCAGCGGCGCGGCGGGGCTATAGCCGGAGGTTGCAGGGGCGGCAAGTGGCTGGCGTGGGGTTTTTGGGGCTGGGCGGCGGGGCCGTGCGACTCCTCCGGTCGCAAGCGGGACTCGGCTCATCGCCGGTTCATTGCAGCAGGGGCAGGCATGGATTCAGACGGCGCACGGACCAGTGCGCCAGCCGCTGCAGGGATGGGAACGAACATGCGAGGATCACAGGGAACTTGGCTCCGCCGCCTTTGCGCGGCCGTCGCGGGCGCACTGCTGCTCACCGGGGGTTTGCCGGCGGCGGCACAGGTGCGGCAGGTCGATCCCGATGCGGCGATCGACGGTGATCTCGTCGGGCACAGCCCGGCGCCAAGCATCAAGGCGGCGCCCGTTGCCGCCGATCCCACCGCCAGCCCGGTCGTCACCTCCCCCGATGCTGAGCGGGCCGCGGCTCAGGCATCCACCAACCCGGTAAAGGCCGGTTCGCAAGGGGCGACCTACCACCAGGACGACCTGATCGGCGCCGCCGAGGGCGTGTTCGGCAAGGGTGCGCATGGCCTCGCCGACCTGATCAAGGATCTCCTGCAGAAGCAAGGCGAACCCAACGGCTACATCGTCGGGCGCGAAGGCGGCGGGGCCGTCGTCGTGGGCGTGCGCTATGGCTCGGGCACACTCTACCACAAGGTCGAGGGACAGAAGCCGGTCTACTGGACGGGTCCCTCGCTCGGGCTCGACCTCGGCGCGAGCGCAGGCAATACCTTCGTGCTGGTCTACAACCTCTACAATACCGACGATCTCTATCACCGCTTTGGCGCGGGCGAGGGCCAGGCCTACCTGGTGGGCGGCTTCCACGTCAGCTACCTGCGCCGTGGCGACGTGGTCCTGATCCCGGTGCGGATGGGAGTCGGCCTGAGGCTGGGTCTCAACGCTGGCTACATGAAGATCACCCGCACGAGCCGCTGGTTGCCTTTCTGATCAGGTGCGCCGTCTGGCGGCGCACAAGGGAAGAGGCTCCGCTCTGCCGCCCTTCGGCCGGCTCCGCGACCGCAGGATTGCTTCGTCAGAGGCATGGTCAGAGCAACGATTTGCAACGCGACTGCAACGTTGCTGCACAAGCCTGAAAACACTTTGCTGCATGGGCGAAGGCCGCTAAAGGCGCGGCCATGTCCAGCAGCACTGTCCTCACCAACCTTCAGCAGCAGCCGGCCGACGCCCTGCTGGCGCTGATCAAGCTCCACAACGCCGACCCGCGGGCCGACAAGATCGATCTCGGCGTGGGCGTCTACCGGACCGACAGCGGGGCCACCCCGGTCTTCGCCGCGATCAAGGCGGCGGAGCAGAGGCTGCTCGAGACGCAGGATTCCAAGGCCTACCTCGGGCCGGAGGGCGACATGGGCTTCGTCCATGCACTGATGCCCTTCGTCTTCGGCGCGGCCGATCCGACCATGAATGGCAGGATCGAAGGCATGCAGACCCCCGGCGGCACCGGCGCCGTGCGCCTGGCACTGGCGCTGGGGAAGCGCGCGGGCGTCGTGCGGATCTGGATGGGCACTCCGTCGTGGCCGAACCATGCGCAGATCGTTGCCGATCTTGGCCTCGAACTGAAGGGCTTCGGCCATGCCACCAAGGCTGGCGAGGCCGACATGGCTTCGCTGCGCACGGCGATCGGCCAGGCCGAACCGGGCGACGCGATCCTGCTCCACGGCTGCTGCCACAACCCGCTGGGGATTGACTACAGCCCCCCCGAGTGGGACGAGATCGCCGGCCTGGTCAAGGCCCGCGGCTTGCTGCCAATCATCGACCTCGCCTACCAGGGCCTCGGCGAAGGCATGGAGGAGGACGCCTATGGCCTGCGCAGGGTTCTGGCCGAGGTACCCGAGGCTCTGATCGCCTATTCATGTGACAAGAACTTCGGGCTCTATCGCGACAGGGTCGGCGCGGTCTACGTGATGATGGCCGATGCGGCTCATGTGAACGCGGCCCTTTCAAATGGCCACGCCCTTGCCCGCGCCGCCTGGTCGATGCCGCCGGATCACGGCGCCGCCGCGGTCCGCATCATCCTTGAAGATCCCGAGCTGGTGAAACAGTGGCAGGCCGAGCTTGACGAGATGCGCGCGCGCATGCGGCAGGTCCGCGCCCGGCTTGCCGCTGCCGGCATTGCGGGCACCGTCGACATGACCCCGTTCGGCAGCCAGAACGGACTGTTCTCGATCGTGCCGCTGACGCCGGAGCAGGTGGTCGCCATGCGCGAGAAGCACGGCGTCTATATGGCCGGCTCCGGCAGGATCAACGTGGCCGGTCTGACCATGGGCAATATCGACCGGTTCATCGCCGCCGTTGCGGATGTGACCACCGCCTGACGCCCGCTACGACGGCTTACTAGGGCGGGAGCAAACGCCGGGCGGGCGTGCCGGCTCCGCCCAATCGGCAGGCGGTGGCGCGGACAGGATGGCTGACTCAGCCGCGCGTAAAGATCGAAAGATCGCGGATCAGGCCGTCCGGACCACAGCGGTAGACGTTGCAGGTGCGCACGGTTGCGCCGGACGGAGCCAGCGCGGCCACTTCGACCGCCACCCCATCATGGCTGGACAGGCGCCGGCCGGGCGCGGGACTGGGCCAGCCGCCGGAAAATGCCCGGGTGTAG
>DASTGC010000394.1:0-3578 GCA_035719485.1 Novosphingobium sp. | reverse complement strand
GGCGATCAGCACCGGCCAGACCAGGCGGCGCAGCAGGCGTACCGCGCGGCGGTGGCCAGGTGCCGTGGCGGTGGCGGTGGAGGAAGCGGGCGGGGGAGTTGCCATCGGGCGCGGTTCTTCGCATGACCGCCCCGCCCATGTCGACACGTTGCCGCCCGTTCATCCGCAGCATCTTCGCGCTGGCTCCGCTGGCGCTGCTCTCGGCCTGCGGCAGCAGCGACAGTGCTCCTGCGCCGCTGGCCCCTGCAGCACTGGCAGCGGTGAAGGACCGGGCCGGCGTTCCGCGCAAACCGCTCGCCCGGGCGATTGATGACCTGTTCACCGATCCCGGGGCTGGCGAAACGCGGGCGCTGGTGCTGGAGATCGACGGTCGGATCGTGGCTGAGCGCTATGGCGACGGGTTCACCCGATCGACCCGGCTGGTCGGCTGGTCGCTGAGCAAGACCGTTACCGGGCTCATGATCGGACTGCTTGTTTCCGATGGGAGGCTGCGACTCGACGAAAGCGTGCCGGTGCCGCTCTGGCAGCGCAGCGGAGACCCGCGCGGGGAGATCACCCTGCGTCAGCTGCTGCAGATGCGGTCCGGCCTGCGCCACGTCGAGCAGGCGCGCCCGGTGTACGACGGGGACACGGCGCGGATGCTGTTCCTGGACGGGCGCGACAACATGGCCGCCTATGCCGAGGCCCAGCCGCTGGCCGCCGAGCCGGGACGCAAGTTCGTCTATTCGAGCGCCACGACCATGATCCTGAGCGACATTGCCGCCCGTGCCCTTACCGACAGCACGGACCCGGCGGTGCGCCGCCAGCTTGTCGGCGATTACCTGCGCACGCGCCTGTTGCTGCCGCTTGGCATGCGCTCTGCCGTGGCCGAGTTCGATCCGGCGGGCACCCTGGTGGGCGCGGGCCGCATCCACGCCACGGCGCGTGACTGGGCGCGGCTGGGCGAGTTCCTGCGCAACGGCGGCGCCGTGGCCGGGGCCCAGATCGTGCCGCACGGGTGGGTGGAATTCATGACCCGCCCGTCGCCGGCCGAGCCCGCCTATGGTGCCCAGCTCTGGCTCAACCGCGACCGGGGCGATGGCTCGGGCCGGTTCCTGCCCGGCCAGCTACCCGGCGGAATCGTCGCGGCGCTCGGGCACTTGGGGCAATACGTGATCGTCTCGCCACGGCAGGGGGTGACGCTGGTCCGCCTCGGCCACAGCGACGATGTTGAGGAAAAGGCGGTGCGCGAGCGGCTGGCCGCGATCCTGCGCCTGCTGCCCGAGCGCCCCGCCGACCGGTGACGGCAGTTCAGCGGGCCTGAGCCGGCGCGGTCAACTCGGCCCGGGCCGCCAGCCCCGCATCAACATGGCCTTCGGGATCAGGATGGATGAGGATCTCCACTTCGGGGAACTCCACGTGGAGTTTGGCCTCGATCGAATCCATGACGTCATGCGCGGCCGCGACGGTCATCGCCGGATCGACCCAGACGTGGAACTGGACGAAATCGCGGTTGCCGGCGGTGCGTGTGCGCAGGTCGTGAATGCCGCGCAGTTCGGGATGGCGGGCCAGCACCTCGAGAAACCGCTGCTTCTTTTCCTGCGGCCATTCGCGGTCCATCAGCTGCTCGATCGCCTGCTGCGAGGCGCCCCAAGCGCCCCAGCCGAGCCATGCGGCGATGACGAGGCCAAACAGCGGGTCGGCCCCGGCCAGGCCGAGGTACTGATCGAGCGCGAGGGCGGCGATCACTGCAAGGTTGAGCAGGAGATCGGACTGGTAGTGGACGTGGTCAGTGGAGATCGCGAGGCTGTTCGTCCTGGAGATCACGAAGCGCTGCCAGGCAAGCAGGCCGAGCGTGGCTGCCATGGCGATCGCAGAGACGATGATACCCTCGCCCGCCGCTTCGGTGCGGGTGCCCGCAAAGAATTGCTCGATCGCGCGGAATGCGAGGCCAAGGGCCGATATCGAGATCAGCACGACCTGGAACATGGCGGCAAGCGCCTCGGCCTTGCCATGGCCGAAGCGATGCTGCGCATCATCGGGCTGGGCAGCGACCCAGACCCCGGCGAGGGTGGCCAGGCTGGCGACGAGATCGAGCGCGGTATCGGCAAGGCTGCCGAGCATGGCGGTCGACCCGGTCTGCCAGGCGGCGAAGCCCTTCATGCCGAGGAGGAGCACGGCGACGCTGATCGATGCGAAGGCGGCACTGCGATTGAGTACGGCGGACTGCTGGTCGGTCATGGCGCGCCTCAGGGATAGAGCAGGGTGCTGGACCAGCCGCCGGGGGCGACGGCATCGCGGGTGAAACGGCGGCGATCGTGCAGGCGGAACTCGCGGTCCTGCCAGAACTCAATCGCGACCGGGTTGAGGCGGAAGCCGAACCAGTGGGGCGGCCGCTCGACCCGGGCATCGCCAAATCGTTCGCGTGCGGCTTCATAACGGGCGACGAAGGTGGCGCGATCGTCGAGCGGGGCCGACTGGTCGGAGGCGACGGCGCCAAGCTGGCTGTCCCGCGCGCGGCTGGCGAAATAGGCGTCGGCCTCGGCGTCGGTGACGCGCGAGACCGGGCCTTCGATGCGGATCTGGCGGCGCAGGCTCTTCCAGTGGAACAGGAGCGCGGCCTGCGGATTGGCGAGCAGTTCGCCGCCCTTGCGGCTGTGGCTGTTGGTGTAGAATACGAAACCGTCCGGGCCGTGGCCCTTCAGCAGGACCATGCGGACCGAGGGGAGTCCATCGGGTGTGGCGGTGGCGAGGGCCATGGCGTTCGAATCGTTGGGCTCGGTGGCCCGCGCCTCGGCAAACCACGCGTCGAACAGGGCGAAGGGATCGCCATCCGGGAGGGTACTGGTCGCCTGTTCAGAGTTCACCGCGATTTCCTGACGAAGTGGACGAAGTTGACAGTGTTCTTGGGGAGGGCAATGCCCCTCCCGACCGGCGGCGGCCTCGGCTCTCTCATAGGCGCGACCGTCGCGGTAGGAAAGGGTGCGGGTGCCAACCTGTCCCTTGTGCTGGCCCGTGCCCGCAACTAGCTAGGGCCCATGGCAGATCCATACGCGACCCTGGGGGTGGCTCGCGCGGCGAGCGAGAAGGACATCAAGTCCGCCTATCGCAAGCTCGCCAAGGAGCTTCACCCCGACCGGAACAAGGACAACCCCAAGGCCGCCGAGCGCTTCAGCGACGTGACCCGGGCCTACGACCTGCTGTCCGACAAGGACAAGCGGGCCCGGTTTGACCGCGGCGAGATCGACGCCGATGGCAACCCGACCAGCCCGTTCGGCGCGGGCATGGGCGGGGGCTTCGGTGGCGGGGGCCAGCGCGGTTTCCGCCATGACGGATTCGAGGGGTTCGGCGGCCAGCAGGAAGGGGTGGACATCTCCGACCTGTTCGAAGGCCTGTTTGGCGGACGAGGCGGCCGTGGCCAGCCCGGCGGTGGCATGGGGGGCGGCGGGCCGTTCGGCGGCATGGGTGGTGGACGCCGGCCCCCGGCCAAGGGCGCCAACGTCCAGTACCGGCTCAAGGTCAGCCTGACCGACGCGGCCACGCTCGCCCCGCAGCGGATCACGCTCTCGGATGGCAAGACCATCGACCTCAAGCTCCCC